>NZWG01000069.1 GCA_002698235.1 Fidelibacterota bacterium
TCTGCTGCACAAATCATTAGTTATGAAATACCAGCAGGAATCTCCCTCGTCACAGTAATAATGCTTGCAAGTTCATTAAGCATGCAGGATATTATTTTATACCAAAGCGGTGGTATCTTTAACTGGATAATATTCGATAATCCATTCATGCCAATCGTTTTCGTCATTTTCTTCATAAGTACGCTTGCTGAAACAAATAGAACGCCTTTTGATCTTCCAGAATCAGAATCTGAGCTAGTTGCAGGTTTTGTGACTGAATACTCTGGAACACGATATGCATTATTCTTTTTAAGTGAATATGCAAATATGTTTATCGTTTGTGCAGTAAGTGCAACTGCATTTTTTGGAGGATGGCAGAGTCCATTTCCTAACTTTTTAAATTCTCCGACATGGAGTGTTGTTTGGATGCTCATTAAAACTTTGTCGCTTGTGTTTGTAATGATTTGGATTAGGTGGACCGTGCCAAGATTGCGCGTCGATCAGTTAATGCACATGTGTTGGAAAGTTTTTATCCCAATAGGACTTTTTAATGTTTTTGGAGTAGCAATATGGACAGTAATGAGAGGTTAATGTAATGATTAAATTTTTTAAAGATATTTTTGTTGCTAGCTCAACAATAGCTCAAGGAATGTCTATTACCATGAAGCACTTCTTAGGTGCGAAGAATAGAATAGCTACGTTGCAATATCCTGAAGAAAGATGGCCGCGGCCAGAGAGAAATATAGGATTTGATCATGGTAGCTATAATGTAATAAGGTCAAGGCTACATGTTGATATGGACGATTGCATAGGGTGTCTGAAGTGCGAGCGAGCTTGTCCTGTTGATTGTATAAAGATTGAGACCGTAAAAGCTCCAGATCGAGGAGAAGATATCAAAGATGTAAAGCATGTTGGAATTACTTCAAATGGATCAAGAAAAGCCATGGTCGTCACTCGATTTGACATCGATATGACTGAATGTTGTTACTGCAATCTCTGCACCTATCCATGTCCAGAAGAATGCATTTTTATGACCGGAGGACCTAATAGTAAAAAGCATCCTATTGATTATGAATTTTCAGAACCAGACCGAAGTGACCTTATATACAGGTTTGCCAAGCCAGGCACTAAAGAAGGAATGGATAAATTGGCGGACGATAACAAGGCCAAGGCCTAAAATTAATGTCTGAGGCTGTTTTCTGGTTTATTGCTTTATTTACCATCGGATCTGCACTCATGGTAGTCCTTAATAACCAGTTGTTATATTCTGCAATTGCNCTNTTATTTACCTTNTTTGGAGTAGCAGGNCTNTATATTTANTTATGGGCAGATTTNATTGCAGGGGTCCAACTTCTTGTCTACATAGGTGGCATAAATGTTTTAATTATCTTTGGNATAATGCTTACAAATCGCATAGCATCGGTAAGGCTATCTCAAACNAATCTNCAACANGGNGTTGGTGGNGTTTTTGCNTTTTGGACNTTTTTACTTATATCNNTTGTNATCTCNAAGACTTCATGGTTTCANATGNCCTCATTAGAACCTACAGANACAGTTAGGGATGTCGGGATTNTGTTAATGACAAAGTATGTCTTNCCNTTTGAAGCTGCATCNATCTTATTACTCGGTGCATTAATTGGAGCCGCCATTCTTTCTAGGGAAGCTAATTGATGGACCAATTAAATAATTACCTATTTATTGCNGCTGCNCTNTTTTCTNTAGGATTGTTTGGAGTNATGACNAGAAGAAANGGGATAGCTGTTCTTATGGGAGTTGAANTNATACTTAATGCAGCCAACATCAACTTTGTTGCTTTTTCGCGTTTTGGAGGAATGAATCTCGATGGGCATATCTTTGCACTCATCGTTATTGTTCTTGCGGCCGCAGAGGCTGCTGTAGCTCTGGCAATTGTAATAAATATATATAATAACCTAAATACTATTAATGTTGATGAAGCCTCGAGCATGAAAGAATGATGGNAAATACATTTATCTTNTATTCATTATTTATNCTTTTNTTGCCNNTNNTGGCTTTTTTGATNCAAATNTTCATTGGTAAACGNTTACCTCGTCAAGGNGATTGGGTATCCATTGGGGCAATATCAGTCACTNTGGTCCTTGCNATNATAATGTTTATCTCCATGATATCGAAGTATGATCCAGAATTTAGTAATGAGGCCTCATTTACATGGCTAGATATGGGAGAATTCAAGATAAGGCTGGGGTTTTTGGTTGACAATATTACTATTATCATGTTACTTGTNGTTGCTCTGATATCCACCTGCACTCATATTTTCTCAACCCAATATCTCAAAGGTGATATAAGGTATTCAAGATATTTTGCNTATCTTGGATTATTTACCTTTTCAATGAATGGAATCGTCCTTGCAAATAATTTAATGTCCATGTATATGTTTTGGGAATTAGTAGGAGTCAGTTCTTACCTATTGATTGGTCATTGGTTTGAAAAGGATTCTGCAGCCAATGCAAGTAAAAAAGCCTTTCTGACTAANAGGGTTGGTGATATTGGGTTTTTCATTGGTATCATGCTCATATATAATGCAGTTGGTTCATTTGCTTTTACTGATATTTTTGATGGAGTAGCGACAGGGCTTATAGCTGGAGGTACTTTAACGCTTGCAGGNATAGGNCTCTTNATGGGGGCAATGGGTAAATCATCCCAATTTCCNCTTCATATTTGGTTGCCTGATGCTATGGAGGGTCCAACTCCAGTTTCNGCCTTAATGCATGCAGCTACGATGGTNGCTGCTGGCGTTTACCTTGCAGTAAGAATATTCCCGATTCTCACACCAGATGCTCTTTTAGTAGTGGCATATGTTGGTGGCTTCACTGCATTCTTTGCTGCTTCTATAGCGATAACACANTCTGATATTAAAAAAGTATTGGCTTATTCTACTGTTAGTCAACTCGGATATATGATTTTAGCTGTTGGTACNGGAGTCTATACAGCTGCATTTTTTCATTTANTAACGCATGCTATGTTTAAAGCNAACTTNTTCTATGGATCTGGATCGGTTATCCATTCNATGCATCATGCTCTTCATGAAAAACATGACCACAANACAGACCCTCAGGACATGAATAATATGGGTGGATTTAAAGACAGAATGCCTATCACTTATTGGTCGATGCTGATAAGTACTATGGCGATAGCGGGTGTACCACTTTTTTCAGGTTTTCTTTCAAAAGATGCAATACTTGCGGGAACCTTATCTTTCTCGCANCATCATCCAGAGCATTTTTTATTACCTCTGTTNGGTTTTGGTGCGGCTGCAATGACTGCATTCTATATGTTTAGAATGATGTTTCTAACTTTTCATGGCGAACCAAAGATGCCTGAATTAATAGATGATATTCATGAATCTCCAAAAGAGATGACGGGTCCTATAGTATTNCTTGGAGNTTTGAGTACATATATATGGTATACCCTGCCTAATAACCTAAGTCCAATGGCCAGTTATGGGTGGTTTAATCCAAAACTAGTTGACCACAATTTTGTTGGGGGACTAGTGCATCCAGTTGATTCTAGCGTGCCTGGTAGTATNACCGCAATTGAGATTGCAGAGCATGCACACCATGCTCATCATTTAGCGATGTATATCTCGATAGCNGTTGCGGTACTTGGCATCTTTCTTTCTTGGCTCACATACGTCANAAAAGGTCTTTCTGCTGAAAGATGGTCAAAGCGAGCAGGTNTTCTNTACNAATGGAGTCTTAATAAATATTATTTTGATGAAAACTACAACAGATTTATCTATCAACCATCTCTAAGACTTGCAGAAAAGGTTGCTTGGATTGATTGGGAATTATATGATAAATATTTTATAAATGGATTTGGTCGTTTGACAAATTGGGCTAGTAGGGTAACAGGAAAACTTGATTTTGATGTTATTGATCAACTTCTAGTTGATGGAACAGGTAGAATAGCAGCTTTATTTGGTAGACAATTAAAAACCGTTCAAACGGGAAAACTTCAAAATTATGTGCTGTATGTTACAGCNGGNATAATCATTCTAATGATTATTCAATCATTTTAAAACAAATGTTTGAGTAGAGGAAAAGATGGAACATATTCTCAGTTTGCTTATCTGGTTGCCTGTCATGGGGATGGTCGCAATTGCATTCATACCGCGTGAAAAAGAAGATCTGATCAGAACCGCGGCAGCGGTCACAACGGGAGTNCAGTTCTTGCTTACTCTTTCATTATGGAATGATTTTGATANAGATAATGGNGCTATGCAATTCAAGGAATGGGCCGAGTGGATACCATCTTTNAATATTGCATATCATTTAGGTGTAGANGGTTTGAGTCTGCCAATGGTCATNTTAACGGGGATGTTATTTTTTATTGGTGTATTTGTCAGTTGGAATATNAAAAAAGCAGTTAANGGGTANTTCGCCCTTTTCTTGATGCTGAATGCAGGNGTTATGGGTGTNTTCCTATCATTGGATTTCTTTTTGTTTTATATATTTTGGGAGGTAATGCTNCTTCCTATGTATTTCTTGATTGGTATGTGGGGTGGACCGCAAAGAGAATATGCAGCTATAAAATTCTTTCTATATACCTTATTTGGNTCTGTNNTAATGCTTGTTGGAATTNTAGCGCTTTANTTTTACTGCGGTAAAACCTTTGACATTTTAGTACTTACTAGAGTCGCACCAGAAGCTTTAGGAGGAATCTTGTGGTGGGGTATGAGTGCTATTAAAGTGATATGGGTTTTACTTTTTATTGGTTTTGCAATAAAGGTACCTGTTTTTCCATTTCACACTTGGCTGCCACTAGCGCACGTAGAGGCACCAACTGCAATNTCAGTTCTGCTNGCTGGAATCCTTTTAAAACTAGGAGTGTATGGAATCATTAGGGTTAATTATGGTTTAATGCCTGATGGAGTTTATTGGTTTTCGACTGCATTAGCTNCTCTGGGTTTNATCAATGTTATCTGGGGAGGCCTTTGTGCCCTAGCTCAAACAGATTTGAAAAAATTAGTAGCNTANTCAAGTGTTAACCANATGGGATATTCTCTAATTGGAATGGCNGCNGTAGTTGCTGCAGGTGAATCCAATGGNNTAAANATGAAAGCNGCTCAAGCTGGANTAGGNGGGGCTGTNTTTCAAATGTTTAATCATGGAACAATATCTGCAATGTTATTCATTCTTGTTGGTGTNATTTATGAAAGAGCACATCACAGGGACATAGAGGGGTTTGGAGGTCTTGCTAGCCAAATGCCCGTTTACACTGGTATTACAGCAGTGGCTTTCTTTGCCGGTTTGGGATTGCCTGGGCTATCAGGTTTTATTAGTGAGGCAATGTGTTTTATAGGTGCCTTTCCGGTTTATAAAGGTATTGTTATTGCCTCTACCATTGGCATACTTCTCAATGCTGCTTACTTTTTATGGGCTTTTCAAAGAGTGTTCTTTGGTAAGCTGAATGAAAAATATTCAGATCTACCTGAAATAAATAGATTGGAATTATTTACTGTTGTTCCTCTCTTGATCATTACTCTATTCTTTGGGATATATCCAGCTCCATATTTAGATATTATTTCTGCGACAATGGATAATATCATTAATCATGTCGTCTCATTGGCAACTTTTGCAAGTATGTAAACAATGAATAATCTTCAAAGTCTATCTTATTTTTACCCAGAAATTTTGCTTACAGTGGTTATTATTGCTGCAATAATATATGATCTATTTTTGAAAAGTGAAGACTCAAGTAAGGTAGGTTGGTTATTGGTTTTTGGGCTTAGCTTAGTTTCAATGGCCCTCTACGCGCAAGATAATACCTTGACTACATCATTATTCACCGATGCTGTTGTTTTAGATCCATTCTCGAATTTTTTTAAAATGATAATTGTTCTTTCAACTATTTTAGTTTCAATATTTAGTCTCTATAATGATGAATTAAAAGAGTATAGGAAAGGTGAATACTTTGCACTTCTTGGAATAATAACATTTGGCCTTTTTCTAATGGTCTCCTCCATAGACCTGGTAATGGTATATCTTTCGATTGAGATAGTCTCTATTATGTCATTTGTTCTTGCTGGGTATTTAAAACAGAATACTCGTTCAAATGAGGCTGCTTTGAAGTATGTNGTATATGGTTCTTTCTCATCAGGGATCATGTTGTTTGGACTAAGCTATGTATATGGACTTACAGGTAGTACAAACTTTTTTCAGATTCAACAGGTCTTAGTTTCATCTTCTGAAACAAATGGACCGGCTTTAATCCTAGCAGTGGTCATGATCTTGGCAGGATTTGGTTACAAGGTTTCAGCTGTTCCATTCCATTTCTGGACACCAGATGTTTATGAGGGTTCCCCTACTTCTATAACCGCTTATCTTTCAGTTGCTCCAAAGGCAGGNGCGCTTGCTATGATGATAAGATTTTTTAATCAGGTACTATCAGATGGTGGAGCAATGACTGGTCTAGACGGGGTATCTTTNTCTNTATTGCCTTGGGAAAATATTATTAGTATCATCGCTGTAATTACAATGACGGTGGGTAACCTCATTGCGATTCANCAAGAAAATGTTAAACGCATGCTTGCNTATTCAAGNATTGCGCATGCAGGATATATGTTGCTGGCAATGCCAATAATGTCAGGTGATGGAATCTATTCAATTATGTTGTACATCCTTNTCTATCTNTTCATGAACCTTGGAGCTTTCTTCGTTGTAATTACAATAAAAAATAAGACAAAAGGTGAATCCTTTGAAGATTATAAGGGTCTAGGTTGGGAGATGCCGATTGTTGGAGCAGTAATGACCTTATTCATGGTATCTCTGACAGGNCTCCCTCCAACAGCNGGNTTTGTNGGAAAATTTTATATTTTTGCATCTTTAATCAACGGTGGCGAATCATTTTATTGGCTTGTTTTTGCTGGCGGNATNAATAGTGTTATCTCTCTTTACTATTACCTAAGAGTNGTCAAGGTCATGTATTTTGAAGGTGATAGGAAAGAAACAATCTTACGCCCATCAAATGCTATAACTGGNATGCTCCTTGTTACTGCTATTCCAACACTTCTACTGGGGGTTTACTGGTCACCTGTTGCTAATTGGATAGAAAAATCATTAGTGTTCTTTATTCAAACTATTTAACCANATAAAAAATTTGAATCATATTAAAATTAANAANGGGCACAATGTGCGAATGAAAGGAATCCCATCTAGTGAGATCTCNTCCAATATTATGCCTGANAAAGTATCTATTTCTCCAAATACATTCAGAGGCATAAAGCCAAAGTTAATTGTNAGTGAGGGGGATAAGGTAAATACTGGTTCTCCACTTTTCTATGATAAACTTAAGCCTGATATAAAATGGGCATCACCTGCTTGTGGTTTGGTAAGCTCCATTAAATTTGGTGCGAGGAGGGTTATAGAAGCAATAGAGGTAANCGTCGAGGATGGTGAGGCTAANGAAGTTAAGCCNCTTTCTAATTCTGGNTTAAGTTCTGCTAGTCGTGAANANGTAATGGACAGGCTTTTAGAGGCAAATATTTTNCCTTTAATCAGACAACGTCCATTTAACAAAGTTCCTGATATTAGTTTAGTTCCTAGAGATATTTTTATTTCNGGATNTAATTCANCACCACTTTCTGTNGACCTNTCANANATNATATNAAATCAAAAAGANTCATTNCAAANAGGATTAAATGCNCTTGCTAANNTAACNGANGGAACTGTTTTTCTTACTTCNANNAATCCTATGGAATTTGANAANATAANNAACCAGACAATATCAGGNCCACATCCNTCAGGNAATGTTGGTATTCAAATTCATCATATAAAGCCTCTTAAGCCTGGGGAGNTAGTATGGACNGTCAATGCACAGCATGTAATAACGATTGGNAAANTATTTCAGTTAGGTTATTACGANCCAANATGCGTTGTCTCAATAGGTGGTTCAGGAGCATCTAAACCACAAACAGTTCAAACAATCGCAGGCGCTAGCATGAAATCATTGCTNCANNANCAATCTTTNGATAAANATGTAAGANTAGTATCTGGNGATGTATTNACAGGTANNTCAANGNANNCTNATGGNTATNTAGGATACTANGANTCATCATTGACACTNGTNAATGANCNGGTCAGTAGANCATTCTTNGGTATGCTTGCNCNCGGAAGTAGNNCNACAAAATATAGNTTAACTAANACNTTTNTNGGNTCANNAGCTGANAGNTTTGATTTTACAACNTCACAAAATGGTGANTTNCGTGCTATGGTACCNCTTAATGCATGGGAGGATGTTCTTCCAATGGACATTATGCCAAACCCTCTTTACAGNGCAATCTTAGCTGANGATATAGAAGAGATGGAGCGATTGGGNATTTGGGANTGTGATGATGAAGACTTTGCNNTNTGNTCTTTTGCTTGTCCAAGTAAGATAGANGTTGGNAGGGTTATTAGNGATGGACTNGATTTAATAGAAAATGANGGATGAAAATGAAGTGGCTTAGNGATATTCTAGATAAGGTNGAGCCTGAATTTAAAAATGGAGGGANATTGGAAAAATTTGCTCCNATTTATGAAGCTACTGANACTATCNTATTTAGCACNGATGAGAGAGTAGAATCNGGACCTCANATTAGAGATAGTGTNGATATTAAAAGAGTNATGATNTTAGTGGTTNTNTCTCTTATNCCCTGNTANATATTTGGTGCNATTAATGTTGGATATCAAAAAGCCTTGACTCATGGTTTNNATNCAAGNTGGTTAGATAATTTAGTAACTGGACTCTTGGCCATTGGNCCAATTATTGCAGTCACTTTTNTATCAGGAGCCTTTTGGGAGTTGCTNTTTGGAGTGGTTCGTAAGCACCCAATTTCTGAAGGCTTTTTGGTGACTTGTGCATTAATTCCATTGACGCTTCCACCTTCGATNCCACTATGGCAAGTTGCAGTNGCAACAAGTTTTGGAATTGTTATAGGNAAAGAGATATTTGGCGGTGTNGGGATGAATATATTCAATCCTGCCCTCATGGCAAGAGCATTCCTTTATTTNACTTATCCAGCAGATATATCTGGTGACAAAGTTTGGGCAATATCTCCAGATGGATATTCCGGTCCNACTGCTTTAAGTATACCAGCAGGAAAAATAAATGCAAATGCTATAGACCTTTTAGATAAAGCTAGTTCTGAACTTGTATTTGACTTTTCTTGGATAAATATGTTCATGGGTTGGGTGCCTGGTTCTATAGGNGAAACNAATAAGTGGTTGATTCTTCTGGGTGCTTTATTTNTAATTTTTATTGGAATCACTAGCTGGAGAGTAATGGTAGGTTCTGTTCTTGGAATGACAATAATGTCACTTCTTACAAACGTTCTTGCCCCTTTTTCAACAAATGCAATGCTTACAATACCCCCACACTATCATTTAGTAATGGGCAGTTTTATGTTTGGAACGGTATTCATGGCTACAGAGCCAGTCACTGGTGCTCATACCGATAAAGGTCGATGGATATATGGTATTCTTATTGGAATGTTAACGGTTATAATTCGTAGTATTAATCCAGCTTATCCTGAAGGAATCATGTTAGCTATACTATTAATGAATGCATTTGCTCCACTTATAGATTATTTTATTGTTCAATCAAACATAAAAAAGAGATTGGCTAGATATGCACAGTAATTCATATACAGTTATCTTTACATCCATAGTCACTATTATTCTTGGAGGATTTTTATCTGTTGCAGCTGGTACATTAAAGAATATGCAAGACCTAAATGTTAAAAATGATAGCAAAAAAAATATTTTATCATCACTTGGTTATCGGCCTAGTGGTGATCGTCTGTGGACATCTGATGATATCACAAAATTGTTTGAACTTAATATCGAAGCCTATGTTTTAAATTCCAGTGGTAATCAAACGGATATTGATCCAGTATCAGTAAATACTGACACTGATTATGAAAATTTTCCTATTTACGTTGATAAAAAGAATGGAGTAGTTAATGGTTATGCGATTCCAATATCAGGCAAGGGGCTCTGGTCCACATTATATGGTTATTTTGCAATCGAGCCTGATGGATTAACAGCTAAGGGTATAACGTTCTATGCTCACAAGGAAACACCTGGATTAGGGGGAGAAGTTGATAAACCATGGTTTCAAAATAACTTTGTTGGAAAAAGATTCATTGATGAGGATGGTAATTTAGTTGGAATCAAGGTTGTGAAAGGTAAGGCAAATCCAGACAGTCCGTATGAAGTAGATGGTATATCGGGTGCCACTATAACAAGTAAAGGTTTAGAATCTTTTCTTGTAGAAGATCTAAAAAAATATGAACCCTTCTTTCGTAAGATCAGAAGCGGAGAGGTTTAATGGGTGTGCTCGATAAGAAATCTAAAGAGGCACTAACAGATCCTCTAATGAAGAACAATCCCATCAGTTTACAGGTTTTAGGGATTTGTTCTGCTTTAGCTGTTACAGTTCAATTAAATACTGCTGTCGTTATGACACTTGCAGTAGTATCCGTATTATCGATTTCCAATACCGTGATTTCAATTCTTCGGAAAATGATTCCTGGAAAAGTTAGAATTATTGTTCAATTGTCTGTAATTGCCAGCTTGGTCATATTGACAGATCAAATATTGCAGGCATATATGTATGATATTAGTAAGCAGTTATCAGTATTTGTTGCATTGATAATTACAAATTGTATTGTAATGGGTAGGGCAGAAGCTTTTGCAATGCAGAATTCACCGGGTAAATCTTTTCTCGATGGGCTTGGCAATGGACTTGGTTATGGAGGAATACTGATTTCTGTTGCTTTTTTTAGAGAGTTGCTAGGTGCTGGGACAATATATGGATTACCTGTTGTACCTGAATCATTCTATGCTGCTGGTTATCAAAATATGGGTCTGATGGTCTTATCTCCTGGTGCTTTTATCATATTGGGTTTAATTGTTTGGGCTCAAAGAATTGTTAGTGGTGTTGAGGAGGAATAGATAATATGGAACACTATATAAGCATACTTACAAAAGCAATTTTCATTGAAAATATATTACTCGCCTATTTTCTTGGTATGTGTTCCTTCCTAGCAATATCAAAAAAAGTTGATACGTCTATTGGTCTTGGTTTTGCTGTGATATTTGTATTGACTATTACAGCCCCTGCAAATTGGACCATTCATAATTATTTACTAAAAGATGGTGCACTCTCTTGGCTTAATCCTGAATATGGAATTAATGGCGAAAAAACTATTAATCTCAGCTTTCTCAATAGTATTATTTTTATAGCTGTTATCGCGGCAATGGTTCAGCTGGTAGAGATGACACTAGACAGATTTGCTCCAAAACTTTATATAAGTCTTGGAATTTTTCTTCCACTCATAGCTGTGAATTGTGCAATCTTAGGTGGCTCAATGTTTCTTGTTGAGAGAGAGTACACCTTCATTGAATCTACCGTTTATGGATTTGGTTCTGGTGTTGGATTCTTTTTGGCTATAGCATCAATGGCAGCGATAAGACATAGAATTAGGTATTCTAACGTCCCTATTCAATTGAGAGGTGTGGGAATAACCATGCTTCTTACGGGGTTGGTTTCAATGGCATTTATGGCATTCTCAGGTATTGACTTATGATTGAACAGATTTTACTTAGTGTCGCTGTGTTTACTGGTTTGGTACTCATTCTAGTATTGATTTTAAATTTTGCTGAAAGCAAACTGCTTCCTCAGGGTGATGTTACTATTGAGATTAATGGAGATACTGAAAAGAATATTATTACCCGTCCTGGAGGTACTTTATTAAGTGCACTTGCTGGGCAATCCGTTTTTCTACCCTCTGCTTGTGGTGGAGGTGGAACATGTGCAATGTGTGAATGTCAGGTTATGGAAGGTGGCGGAGAGATCTTACCTACAGAAACGGGTCATATCAGCAGGAACAAAGCGAAAGACAGTTGGAGATTGGCTTGTCAGGTTAAAATAAAAGAGAATATGAAGATTCATGTTCCCGATGAAATATTTAGTATTCAAAAATGGGAAGCTACTGTAGAGTCAAATGAAAATGTGGCAACCTTTATTAAAGAATTGGTTTTGAATCTTCCTGAAGGTGAAAATTTGAAATTTGAAGCTGGAGGATATATTCAGATTGATATCCCAGAATATCACAACCTTGCGTTTAGTGATTTTAACATTGAAAAAGAATATCATCCAGACTGGAATCAATATAAAATATGGGACTTAGTGGCCAATAATGAAGAACCAGTTTTTAGGGCATATTCAATGGCAAATCATCCTGCGGAAGGTAATAGAGTCATGCTAAATGTTCGTATCGCCACACCACCACCACCACTCTGGAATGAAGCTCCACCTGGCCTAGCTTCCTCATATATATTCAATTTAAAGCCTGGTGATAAAGTGACCATATCTGGACCGTATGGGGAATTTTTTATTAAAGACACCCAAAGAGAAATGGTGTATATTGGAGGAGGAGCAGGTATGGCTCCAATGAGATCTCATTTATTTCATCTATTTCAGACTCTAAAAACTGGTCGCCAAGTATCATTTTGGTATGGTGCACGGTCAGTGCGTGAAATGTTCTATGATGAGCATTTCAAAGATATCGAAAAGAAGTTTCCTAATTTCACATACAACGTTGCTCTATCAGAGCCTATGGATGAAGATAATTGGTCAGGTCATAAAGGGTTTATTCATCAGGTTTTGTATGATGAATATTTGATGAAGCATGATGACCCAACAGAAATTGAATATTACATGTGTGGTCCTCCTCCCATGATTAATGCATGCGACTCTATGTTAGATAGTCTAGGTGTAGACAAAGAGATGATTGCATATGACAGTTTTGGTTAGTAATTATTTGAAATTTAAAAGTTCCAGAGCCCAACTATTGTTGGGCTTTTTATTATTTTTGATTAGCTGTGCTAATGAAAGGAATCAGTATACCATAAGCGGCAATACCATGGGGACCACTTATTCCGTAAAGTTAGTATCAATTAACAGTGGGATTAATATTCAATCAATTGAGGATGGAATTGACTCTATATTAGTAAGTATAAATAAACAGATGTCAACTTGGGACCCCACTAGTGATATTTCAAAGTTCAACTCACTTACGTCAATCGAACCATTAAGTATATCTGACGATCTAGTTCATGTAATAGATAATTCTATTAATATTTCAAAAAAGACCAATGGCTTGTTTGATATTACAGTTTATGATCTAATGAGAATATGGGGGTTTGGTCCAAACCCGATGTCTACTTTTCCGAAGAATGATGATATTGATCAAGTTTTAAAAATCACTGGTTATGAAAATATTAATATCACAAATAAAAAAATATCTAAAAATAATATAAAAGTAAAATTAGATTTAAATGCTATAGCAAAAGGCTTTGGGGTTGATAAGGTTTTTCAGTTCATAAGGTCAGAAGAATTTGAAGATGTATTTGTAGAAATTGGTGGAGAGGTCAGATTCACCGGTAAAAATAGGAAAAACCAAAATTGGTCAATTGGCATTGAAGATCCTATGATAAACGGGATGACTCAGGATGAAATAGCCGCTATTCTTTCTTTTAGTGAAAGTGCAATTGCAACATCTGGAAATTATCGAAATATCGTAAACCTTGACGGTGAGTTACTTGGTCATACAATCAATCCAAGAACAGGTTTTCCAATTCAGACAGATGTTATATCGGTAACTGTTTTATCACAATCGTGTATGATCGCTGATGCCTGGGCTACTGCTTTGATGGTAATGGATCATAATACAGGATATGCTATAGTTGAGGATGAATCTGATATTGATGCTATTTGGATTTTAAAAGATAATAATGGGAAGCGTTACTTCTCAATCTCCGGAGACGTAACCATGAAGAAAATGAAATATTCTGTCAAATAGATGGTGAATCAGTATTGGAATTTTCACATTTATTCGTGTCTCCCCCACATATTGAACATTCCCCATTAGGTTCAAATCCTCCACAGGAACCTGAAAGTGGTTTCCTGTTGAAGATGACTCCTATTGACATTCCTGCAATAGCTAATGTCAAGATGATAATTCCTATTAATATATCCATTATTTTAAGTTAATCATTTTTATCATATAATATATTTGATGTTTTCATGTTTTATGAGAAAGAATGTAATTTCGCACTTAATTAAGAAGAGCTTTATAATGTTTAAAAGCACATTTAAATACCTTATGATGTTTCTATTACCATCGCTAGCTTTAGCTGCAGATACTACACATGGCTCTGCACCTCACCTTAATGGTGAAGGTCTGGTTATATTTTGGGTAATTCCATTTGTTGGTATACTTTTATCAATTGCAATAATGCCTCTAGTTGCATTGGATTTTTGGCATCATAATTTTGGTAAGATATCTTTATTTTGGGCTGTTTCCCTGATCATACCTTTTCTGATTCATCAAGGGCCAGAGGTTACTTTTTACGAAGTTCTCCATGTTGGGCTATTAGAATATATTCCATTCATTATACTATTATTAGCTCTGTTTACAATTTCAGGAGGTGTAATGTTGAAGGGAACTCTGGTTGGAACCCCTCAACTAAATACCATTATCATATTTATAGGTACTGCTCTGGCCAGCTGGATGGGAACCACAGGTGCAGCCATGCTTCTTATCAGACCTTTGATCAGAGCAAATGAACAAAGAAAAAATAAAGTACACATTATAGTATTTTTTATATTTTTAGTAGCAAACATAGGTGGATCGCTTACACCTCTTGGAGATCCTCCATTATTTTTAGGATTCTTGAAAGGAGTCAACTTTTTTTGGACAACATCTGCGATGTTTGCCCCCATGCTTTTTATGGTGGTCTGTTTATTAGTAATCTTCTTTGGTCTTGATTCATACTTATATAGTAAAGAACCAGATTTGAAAGTGAACGTAGATAATCATCAAAAATTAGGCTTGGATGGATCTTTCAACCTCTTATTATTGGCTGGTGTTGTTTTTGGCGTACTTCTTTCTGGATTTTGGAAACCACACATTACTTTTGAAATTTACCATGTCCATTTAGAATTGCAGAATATCGCACGAGATTTCCTTTTGCTTTTGCTTACATATGCAAGTTGGACTCTAACCTCAAAAGAAATCAGGAAAGCAAATGAATACACCTGGTTTCCAATCATCGAAGTAGGGAAATTATTTGCTGGGATCTTCATAACTATCATTCCTGCAATTGCAATTCTTAAAGCAGGTGCTAAAGGTGCTCTATCTTCTGTAGTGTCTTCTGTTTCACAAGATGGAGAGCCCATAAATTATATGTACTTCTGGTTAACAGGCATATTATCAAGCTTTCTTGATAATGCTCCAACCTATCTTGTATTTTTCAATACTGCTGGTGGAAATCCTTCCACCTTGATGAATGATATACCCAATACATTACTTGCTATTTCTGCTGGAGCTGTTTTTATGGGCGCTAATACGTATATTGGTAACGCACCAAATTTTATGGTAAAGTCAATATCAGAATCATCAGGAATAGAAATGCCGAGCTTCTTTGGATACTTTTTTAAGTGGGCTGTCCCAATACTGATGCCTTTATTTATTGTTGTAACATATATATTCTTTTTATGAGAATCACTAAAGTAACTACAAAAACTGGTGACTCTGGTCAAACGGGCTTAGGCAACGGGGAACGAGTATCTAAAAATGATATAAGAGTTGATGTGATGGGGTGTATTGATAAACTAAACTCAATAATTGGTTGGACCCGGGTACTCGCGAATGGAGAAATTGACGTTTCATTAGAATTGATTCAACAAGATCTTTTTAATATGGGTGGAGAGATTGCCATACCAGATGTAGAAATGAATCTTTTAAATAACTCACGTGTTGAGTGGTTAGATAATCTAACAGATAAGTATAATGAAAAGTTGCCTCCTTTAGATGAGTTCATTCTACCTGGCGGGAATGAATTTTCATCCAGGTTGCATATCTCTAGAACTGAATGCCGAGATGCTGAAAGAAAATTAGTTGGTTTTTCTGAAAAAGAATATGTTTCAGATTCACATAAACAATACTTAAATAGACTTTCAGATTTCTTTTTTATTCTCGCCAGAGTCGAGTCATCAAATCAAAGTATTAAAGAAGTTTCTTGGGATTATAATAAATAAGATGAATTTTAATAATACACCTATAGATTGGAATGCAGTAAGTAAAGTAATTGAAAATGCAAATAGTTTAATGCTCACAACACATGAAAATCCTGATGGCGATGGGTTAGGAGCAGAATGTGGATTATACTATCATTTGAAAGAGCAAATTAAAGATGTTAGAATAATAAATTATTCCCCTTTACCATCTCAATATGAATTTTTAGACGAAGATAAAATTTTTGAATGTTACGATAGCAAGATACATGATGATTGGATAAAGAATCTTGACCTTGTCATAGTGTTTGATGTTGGTGACTTTGTGCGAGTAAGAGATCTAGCAGATACAATAAAAAGATTTGATATAGATGTTATGAACATAGATCATCACCCTCATCCAGATAAAAATTCTTTTGAATATAATATCGTCGATCTATCAGCTGCTGCAACAGGATGTATGGTCTATGATTATTTAAAGTTTGTTAGAGAATCAGATATCTCGAAAAGTAGTTTGTTAGGTATATACACGGCAACGATGACTGATACAGGATGTTTTAGACATAGTAATACTGATAATAAATGTCACGAGATTGCTATAGATACTCTGAATGTTGGCATTGAGACTCATCGGATATATCAGTCTATCTATGAAAATAGTACACGGTCTAGAATAAAACTTATGGGTGGTTTTTTATCTAATTTGCAATATGAATTAAATGGTGCTCTAGCTTGGTTCTCTATCACAAGTGATATGATGAAAACAGCAAATGCATCGAGGTCAGATGTCGATGGTTTTACAGACATGGTTAGATCCATAAGTGGTGTTGAAGTGGCTTTAATGATCTTCCAGCAAGACAATTCAAGTTGCAGAATTAATTTTCGCTCTAAAGGTAAATATATTGTTAACGATATAGCCAATGAGCTAGGTGGAGGTGGTCATGTTTTTGCCGCAGGAGCTTTAGTAAATGGTAATTTAAACGATGTGAGTAGAAAAGTAGTGAAAATAACAGCAGCATCAGTTCAAGAAAAAATGAAAGGCAATTAAAGTGAAAATTTATGTAGCAAAAGATGCAGGGTATTGTTTTGGTGTAAGAGATGCTGTAAACCTTGCCTACGATTCTGCAAAGACCAACGGTGAGGTCTACATGCTTGGGACAATAGTCCACAATGAGAGAGTAATAGATGACCTTTCAGCGGCTGGCGCTAAAGTAGTCAAGACCTTAGATGACGTCCCATCAGGCAAACCATTATTATTTCGCGCTCATGGTACGACTCCTGAACTTGTGAAAGAGGCCTCCAATCGGGATTTAAAATTAATTGATGCGACTTGTCCACTTGTTACTGAAATTCATGAGGATATAAAGAAACTTAATGATGAAGGAAGAAAGACCATAATAATTGGCGATCATGGTCATGATGAAGTNATTGCNATAGCNGCTCAAGTAAAAAANCCGATNATCNTATCAAATNTTGAAGAAGCAAANGCNCTTCGAAAGATGAAGAANGCTGGNGTNGTTAGTCAATCNACTCAGATGTTAGAAAATGTTCANGATATTATGAATATTTTAATNGAAAAAGTATTTGATCTNCGTTTNATAAATACNATNTGTTTTCCAACAAGACGAAATCATCAACAAATAAAAGAATTAGCTANTAATTGTGATGTNATGATNATCATTGGNTCNTNNACCAGNGCAAANTCNAAAAGACTTACTCAATTATCNNTNGAAAGGAANAAGAGNTCATTCCAAGTTACTTCTNCTGAGGAAATAGATGNGTCGTGGTTCAAGAATTGTGANAGTNTNGGNGTATCTGCAGGNGCNTCTACNCCAGATGAAACAATTGANGAAGTAATTAGTAAAATNAAAAAAGTAGNANATGTATCTGAAAAGGAAGANNTATATGAGTAGAGAACCNTTTGAAATAAAAGTNGGCCTTGCAGAAATGCTTAAAGGNGGGGTTATTATGGATGTTACTGATGCAGATCAGGCCAAAATAGCAGAAGATGCTGGTGCTTGTGCTGTNATGGCACTTGAACGAATACCTGCCGATATCAGAAAAGATGGTGGAATCTCAAGAATGAGTGATCCCGAAATGATAAAAGGTATTCAAGATTCTGTTTCAATACCAGTGATGGCAAAATGTAGAATTGGACACTTTGCTGAAGCTCAAGTTTTAGAGACTTTAGAAGTAGACTTTATAGATGAGAGTGAAGTTCTAACGCCTGCAGATGAGCATAATCATATCTGGAAACATGAATTTAAGATTCCCTTTGTATGTGGTTGCAGGAATCTTGGTGAGGCTCTGCGTCGGATTGCTGAGGGTGCAGCTATGATTAGAACAAAAGGAGAAGCTGGCAGTGGCAATATTGTTGAGGCAGTAAGACACATGAGAACAGTTATGACAGATATAAAACGTGTTACAAGACTTGATGAAGAAGAATTAGTTGCCGAATCTAAAAACTTAGGTGCGCCACTAAGCCTTGTTCAGCAAGTTGCTAAATTAGGCAAGCTTCCAGTGCCCAATTTTGCAGCAGGGGGAATTGCAACCCCAGCAGATGCATCCCTTATGATGCAACTTGGAGCTGAGACAGTCTTTGTTGGATCTGGAATATTTAAAAGTGATGATCCATCCGCACGCGCAAAAGCAGTTGTAGAAGCCACAACTCATTTCAATGACCCTGAAATAGTATCAAAAGCTAGTACTGGTTTAAAAAAAGCGATGAAAGGACTAGATATGTCTGAGATACCTGAAGAAGAAAGACTTCAGGAAAGGGGTTGGTAATCAAGGTAGGTGTATTAGAACTTCAAGGTGATTTTGAATTGCATCACCAAATATTAAAAAATATGGGAGTTGATTCTAGTTCAGTAAAAAAATCCGCTGACCTAAATAGAATAGATGGGCTTATAATTCCAGGTGGTGAATCAACTACAATGTCTCTACTAATAGATAATT
This sequence comes from Fidelibacterota bacterium, assembly GCA_002698235.1. Taxonomy (GTDB): domain Bacteria; phylum Fidelibacterota; class Marinisomatia; order Marinisomatales; family UBA1611; genus NZWG01. Next base: position 19,039 of record NZWG01000069.1, read on the forward strand.
TTAATATGCATGATGCCTTAGTTGAATTTGGTTTGGTGAATCCAGTTATGGGTACTTGTGCAGGGTTAATCATTATGGCAAGGAATGTTGATGATTCGCGAATTAAACCATTGGGACTTGTTGATATCGCCGTTAAAAGAAATGCTTATGGGAGGCAGATAAGATCAGTTACAGAATCTATACAATTTAACTTTTCTGAGATGGATAAACGTATACTTCCAACGACATTTATAAGAGCTCCTAAGATAACAAGCATAAATGAAGATTTTAAAATAATTGCTACTTACAAAGATTCGCCTGTTGCTATTTTAGCTGGTCACTGTCTTTGTTTAACATTTCACCCTGAATTAGACCAAATTGATATTTTCCATAAAATACTTTTTGATTCNAGCAGCGANGTATATTTTAAAAAGTTAGATCAAAATTATGCCGCTTAAGTATTTACCTCATATTAATGAGCCCAAAGATATAAGGGATTTATCAAAAGAAGAATTAAATGAACTTTGTTCTGAATTAAGATCTCATATAATAGATACGATCACAGAAGTNGGTGGGCATTTAGCTCCAACANTGGGTGTCATTGAATTAACTGTTGCCTTGCATTATGTNTANAATACACCTGATGATAAACTTGTATGGGATGTAGGCCATCAGGGTTATGCCCATAAACTACTAACTGGAAGATTTGAAGAATTTCCAACTATTAGACAGATGAAGGGTTTAAGTGGTTTCTTAAAGCGATCTGAAAGTAAATATGATGTCATTGGTGCCGGACATGCTTCAACTTCTATATCCTCAGCTTTTGGCCTCGCTGAAGCTAGGAGGCACTTAGATGAGAGGTATCGTGTTGCCGCTATTATTGGTGATGGTTCCATGACCGGAGGCCTTGCCTTTGAAGGAATAAATAATGCAGGAAACTTAGGTAAACAGTTTCTAGTGATTTTGAACGATAATGAAATGTCAATTAGTCCTAATGTTGGAGCAATTTCTTCTTATTTTACGCGACTTATATCAAATCCACTTTATAATAGAGTGCGAAATGAATTTTGGGATTTGACTGGAAAATTACCAGTTGCCAAAAGCACCACCAGATCTTTTATTCGTAAAGTTGAAGAGAGTTTAAAAAGTCTTATTGTTCCAGGTATATTATTTGATGAATTAGGATTTAGATATTTTGGACCTATTGATGGTCATGATTTAAATATGGTGATAAATACTTTAGAAAATATAAAGGATATTCAAAATCCAGTACTTTTACATGTCCTTACTAAAAAAGGAAAGGGAATGGTATCATTGGATATGGAAAATCGTGAATACCATGATGATGCAGTAAAATTTCATGCTGTAAAACCCAATGGCAACTCAAAGACTAAAGTATCCAATCCTAAACAGAGCCCAAAAGTAACTACAACTCCAAGTTTTCAGGATGTATTTGGTAAGTTGGCAATTGAAGTTGCAAAGAACAGAAAAGATACTGTATGCATTACCGCAGCAATGAGAGAGGGAACAGGTCTTGTACCCTATTCAAAAGAATTCCCAGAAAGATATTATGATGTGGGTATTGCTGAAGGGCATGGGGTAACATTTGCTTCAGGTTTAGCAGCGCAAGGAATTCGTCCAATTGCAGCAATTTACTCTACTTTTTTACAACGCGCTTATGATCATATAATTCATGACTGCGCAATTCAACATCTGCCTGTTATATTTTGTATGGATCGTTCTGGAATAGCTGGNGAAGATGGNCCAACNCATCATGGNGCACTTGATATTGCATATCTGAGNTGTATNCAAGATATGATTGTGACTGCTCCAAAAAATGGTAATGANTTTCGACATTTACTTTATACAGCACTNAATATCANTGATAAACCTTTTTCTATACGTTATCCCAAAGCAAATTCAGTCGAATTTGATGAAGAAGGACAAATGGAATTACTTCCNGTTGGTTCTTGGGAAACATGTAAGCAGGGNCAAGATATTGCAATATTAGCAGTTGGTCCTATGGTATATACAGCNCTNTCAGCAGCTGATAAATTAAACGACGAAAATCTCAAGGTCGAAGTAATTAATTGCAGATTTATAAAGCCAATGGATACTGCTTGNCTAGNAAATATAAAAAANAAATTCAAAAATATTATNNCTATCGAAGAAGGTACAATCAACGGTGGCTTTGGGGATGGTGTAGCATCTTGGCTTTTNGAGAATGGTTATTNAGGCAGCNTAAAACGTCTTGGCTTGCCAGACTCATNNGTTGAGCACGGCACAAGAGATCAAATTTTAAANNNANTAGGTTTNGATGTNGAAGGTCTAGTTTTATCAATANAANAAATGGTTAAGCNGAAAACNNATTAAATCTTTATCTCCTTNTGTTTTTGANTNAAATANCCTCTNAGTAATTTGTATTCTNAACTNGGACNATNGNTGTTTATAATCGACTTTTNNTCCAAATTATAACTATATTTANNTTCTTAANTCTTTNTACNANNTGATATAAATTTTTCAACTNTTTNNTTGTACTTNAAAATGAAAGATATAGACCAACTAGACNTATTTCAGAAATCATTAGATAATTGGAATGATAAAATCGANNCTNCTCNNGAGAGNNNCGCCAANTTTGANACNCTNTCNGGAAAAGTACAAGANACNTGTTATTTTCCTNAGAATCCAGAANATGAATATATGGANAAACTAGGCTTTCCAGGAGAATTTCCATTCACAAGAGGNATNCACCCAAATCTTTATAGNGGAAAACTTTGGACAATGCGACAATTTGCTGGATTTGGTACTCCAGAGGAAACAAATCAAAGATTTAAGCAATTATTAAAAAAAGGTCAGACAGGACTCTCGGTCGCTTATGACATGCCCACACTNATGGGATATGATCCTGATCATNCACTTTCTGATGGTGAAGTTGGAAAATGTGGAGTAAGTGTATTTTCAATTCNTGANATGGAAGAGTTATTCAAAGGTATNGANCTTGATAAGATTACTGTNTCNCAAACTATAAATGGTCCAGCGATAATATTGNTAGCATTCTATATTGCTGCAGCTGAAAATCAAGGTATTGACTCTTCAATGCTAAAAGGTACTTTACAAAATGATATCTTGAAAGAATTTACTGCTCAGAAAGAATGGATTTTNCCNCCAAAACCATCTATGCGTATTATAACAGATATGTTAACATATTGTTCNGAATTCATGCCAAACTANAATACNATTTCTATTAGCGGATATCATATTCGAGANGCTGGNTCAACTGCTGCTCAAGAACTTGCATTNACCTTGGCTGATGGATTCTCATATATNGAACATGGGATTGAGTCAGGCTTGGNAGTGGATGAATTTGCACCCAGACTTTCNTTCTTTTTTAANTCTCATCTTGATTTCTTTGAAGAAATNGCCAAGTTTAGAGCTGCGCGTCGAATCTGGGCAAAACGACTAAAANATAANTATGGTGCTAAAGATGAAAANTCATGGAAGTTAAGATTTCATACCCAAACGGCAGGNTGCAGTCTTACAGCACANCAACCAGAAAATAATATTGCNCGGACAGGTTTCCAGGCTCTTGCAGGTGTTCTTGGCGGNACTCAAAGTTTGCACACAAATTCNATGGANGAAACTCTGGCTTTACCTTCNGANAAAGCAGCAGAGATTGCTCTAAGAACGCAACAAATCATTGCANATGAGACAGGAGTTTCAAATGTTGTTGACCCNCTAGGTGGATCGTGGTACATAGAAAAATTAACAGATGAGATTGANGAAGAGGTAGAACAATATTTTGATGAGATAGAAAATATTGGNGGAGTNATCANCGCTATAGAGCAAGGTTANTTTCAAAGGGAAATAGCGAGGTCAGCNTCTATCTANCAAGAAAAGATTGATGATAAAAGTAGAGTTGTGGTTGGTGTAAATGATTACGTTAAGGATAATGAAGAGATCGATATACCAATATTGGAAATCAGTAATCAAACCTCAGAAGATCAACTTAAAAAATTAAGTATATTAAAAAGCACAAGAGATAACTCAATACTCCAAGAAACATTTGAAGAACTTGGAAAGGCTTGCAGAGAAAACACGAATTTGATGTACCCTATAATNAAAGCTGNAAAACAATTTGCTACTATTGGCGAAATTGTTGATAAAATGAAAGATGAATTTGGCGAATGGCAAGAATCAGCNGTCTTTTAATTACTCTTTATTAAAAATTTTATGGAGATAAAATAATGGAACGAAAAATAGTGCATGTTGTTGGCACTGGTACAATTGGAGAACCGTTAATTGGTTTGCTCTGTGATTATGAGGANAAGNTAGGNATNGATGAAGTCACATTTCACAAAAATTCAGCATTAANAGATGATCGNTCAAAAGTTTTTGATCTGGTTAAGCGCGGAGCTCGTCTTGCAGTTGATGATGGGAAGGAAANAGATTTTAAAANACTTGGNATGGATCCAGACCTTGAAAAAGAAGAAGCAATTAAACGTGCATCNGTCATTATTGATTGTACACCAAAAGGAGTTGGACAATCAAANAAACTTAATTNTTACGAAAAATTNTCAGANAAAGTTAAGGGATTTCTCGCNCAGGGTAGTGAAGATGGATTNGGTAANAAGTATGCAAGAGGCATAAATGATAGCGCGCTTGATTCAAAAGACCAATTTATTCAAATTGTTTCATGCAATACTCATAATATGGCCTGCATTACCAAGACATTGGCTTTNNATGANNATCCAGATAATCTAATTGANGGAAATTATGTTTGCATNCGTCGTGCCAATGATTTAAGCCAGCCNGAAAACTTTATTCCATCTCCTCAAGTAGGCANNCATACTAATGAANAATATGGCACTCANCACGCTGCNGATGCTGCTNGCTTATTTTCAACACTNGGAATNAACTTAAACTTATTTTCATCNGCTATGAAAGTAAATAGTCAATACATGCATATATTACGATTNAATTTAAAATTAAAAGAACCAACTACTCAAAATGAGATTAAGGAGAAATTGTATAATAATGACCGAATTGCTATGACGAATAAGGATTTAACAAGCACTGTCTTTTCTTTTGGTAGAGATCATGGGCATTATGGAAGAATTATGAATCAGACCGTTGTTGTTGAACAATCATTGCATGTTCGTAANGAGCATGAAGTATCGGGNTTCTGCTTTACTCCGCAAGATGGTAATTCAATNTTAAGTTCTATATCTGCTGCTGAGTGGATGTTATATCCGCANTCATATGAGGATAAAATACAGTGTCTNTCTCATTTATTNTTTAAANTTATTTAAAATGTTCAANATAGAATTACAAAAATAAAGTTTGNAAAAATTACAAATTAANAAAGATAAACTATTTCACCAGTTTGAANAAAGTTTAAAAAGTTTNNCAAGNTTATCCAAAAATAATAAAATTATAGTATCNGTTTCTGGCGGTGTTGATTCAATTGTTCTNCTTACATTACTTGTTGAAGTGAATGATTTTCAANTAATTGTGGCCCANATAAACCANAATTTNAGAGATGATAGTGAATCTGATGAGAAATTNGTAAAAGATNTATCAAAAAANTTNNATCTNCCATTTTATTGTANATCATTAAANCCNGATANTAGAGATAAAAAATATAGCNTTGAAGAGTGGGCNCGNTTAGAGCGNTATGCTTTTTTGGAAGANANTTTNNACAAAGAAAANGGTGATTGGATAATGACTGCCCACCATGCAAATGATCAGTCTGAAACTATTTTGATGAATNTANCACGTAAATCAGGAATAGCTGGACTNAGAGGTATTGCTAGGCAGANNAATAAAATNTTACGACCTATGATAGATATTTCAAAAANAGANATTAGAGATTTTTCANATAGAATTGAATTATCTTTTAAAGANGATANGAGNAATCTTAATAAGNCAATTCCAAGNAANTTTTTGCGACATGANATATTAAAACCNTGGGANAATAGATTTCCTGAAGTGATAGCTAGTATCTTGAAATCTNCAAATTATTTTAATGAATGGTCTGATGGCCTNGATAATNTNATTTCTAGATTTATTATTCCAAGTCTNAAAATCANTAATAATANGATTGAAATTCCTATAGATNTTTTAAANACANTACCATCAGATTGTAANAANAAGATTGATAAGNTTGTTNAGTTTNTCNNATGANGACCANTGGTCAAAGCATTCTGTTAGATATGCTNAANCAATTNTTAANTAAANGTTCNANTGGTGATTTNTNTGTTTTAGAAAANGGATGGAGANTACTNTATGATAGAAATTTNATAAAAATTCAAAAAAANAAAAANACTGTTAANAATATNCCNGTAAAANTAAAANTAGATACTCCAATTATTTATAANCATNATAAATATGANCTNAATCTTGNNAANCAAAGTACTAAAGATATNAAAACAAGTAATTATGAGNTAGTTGATTGGGNNAAATTGATAGATAGAAANCTTGAAATAAGNTGTTGGANANAAGGTGATGTTTTTCAACCATTAGGAATGAAAGGTCATCAAAAAATAAGTGATTTCCTGATTAATGAAAAAGTAGATTGTNTNGAAAAAGAAAATCAAAGNGTCCTTACTGCTGATGGCGAAATTATTTGGGTTTGTGGAAAAAGACTATCCAACANAGTCAANATAACAAGAGCAACAAATNAAGTAGCTGTNNTATCNANNGGNATAGTNCAATAGTGANAANNNTAAATAAAAATCTCATAAAACTNNATTCNTCAAAAGAAATCNAAGCTCGTGTGAANGAGATGGGCAAAGANATATCAATGNANTTNTCAAAAACANANCCCATATTTATTGGAGTTTTAAATGGCAGTTTTGTATTTATGGCAGATCTATTAAGATCTGTGACCATTGATTGCGAAGTTGACTTNATTAAAGTANGTAGTTATTCTGGTAAAAAGTCTTCTGGTACTATTCATNTATTAAAAGATATATCATCAGATATAAAAGNTNGNGATGTAGTCATTGTAGANGATATAATTGATAGTGGTTTNACTATNAAATTTTTATATGATAGAATATTGGGAGCTGCACCTAAATCNNTAGCAGTTGCTACTTTTTTACATAAAGCAGGNAAAGCAAAATTAGATTTTGGAATTGATTTTATAGGGTTTGAAATTCCCCACAAATTTGTTGTAGGATATGGGCTAGACTATAACCAGAAAATGAGGCATTTAGGCGAGCTTTATTATCTCCCAGATGACTTAAATATTGAAAGGTAGTAATGACAAATAAAAATAAGAATAATTCAAAGAAAGAAACTNACCAGCAAAATAAAAAGAATCTNCAAGATAACTTTGANTGGANAAGNGCAGGTAAGACAAGTTTTATCTGGCTGTTTATTATTTTTGGTGCCGTGTATATTTCAGGACTATTAACCCAATCAGGTAAAAAAGAAGTTGAGGTTGAGTACACGGAATATAGAAAATATCTCGAGAATGGAGATATTCAAAAAGGCGTCATTATGGGTGATACTTTNCATGGAGAATTTAAGTTACCTCAAACNATAGATACTCCAATTGGTACAACGTTAAATGAGATTACCCATTTTAAACTTACACTACCATTCATTGACCGCGAGAATACAGCTGAATGGGACGCGGCTGGGCTTGAATATACATTTAAAGAAAAGACCATTGATTGGACAGGGTATTTATTAAACATGCTTCCCTGGATATTACTCCTTGGTTTCTGGTTCTTTATGATTAGGAGAATGCAAGGCGGAGCAGGTGGAGTTGGAGGAATTTTTAANTTTGGTAAAAGTAAAGCTTCTTTATGGACATCAGACCAACCTAGAGTAACNTTTAAGAATGTTGCAGGTTGTGAGGAGGCCAAAGAGGAATTAAAAGAGGTTATTGATTTTTTAAAGAGTCCAAAAAGATTTCAGAAACTTGGAGCTAAAGTTCCTAAAGGTGCACTCCTTGTTGGTCCNCCTGGTACTGGAAAAACCTTATTAGCAAGAGCAGTTGCAGGTGAGGCAGCNGTACCTTTTTATAGCCTTAGTGGAGCTGATTTTGTTGAAATGTTTGTTGGAGTTGGTGCNTCTAGAGTTAGAGACTTATTTGAGCAGGCTAAAAAAAGTTCACCTTGCATAGTTTTNATTGATGAAATGGATGCAGTCGGNCGTCAAAGAGGCGCAGGAATTGGTGGAGGGCATGATGAAAGAGAGCANACTCTAAATGCATTACTTGTAGAGATGGATGGATTTGATAATTCTCAAAATGTGATAGTNATAGCAGCAACAAATAGACCNGATGTATTAGACCCTGCACTATTAAGACCAGGTAGATTTGATAGACAAATTGTAGTTGATGTTCCTGATGTTAAAGGTAGACTTGGAATACTCAAGGTTCACACCAAAAATGTCATTATAAATCATAGAAAAGTTGATTTGGAATCGNTAGCTAAAGGAACTCCCGGTATGGTTGGTGCTGACATAGCAAATATAGTTAATGAGGCTGCATTACTTGCAGCAAGAAAAAGAAAAAGATCTATTGATATGGATGATTTTGAGGAAGCCAAAGACAAGGTTATGATGGGTGTCCAACGTAAGAGCATGATACTAAGCGATGAAGAAAAAGANGTCACAGCGTATCATGAGGCCGGACATGCTTTAGTNGCTATTAGGACTAAAGGAGCAGATCCTGTTCACAAAATTACTATAATTCCGAGAGGTCGTGCCCTAGGTGTTACTATGCAATTACCAATGGATGAAAAACATGGGTATACTAGAAATTACGTTGAGGGTCGTTTATCAATCCTTATGGGTGGTAGAAGTGCTGAGATGCTTATCTTTAATCAAATGACNACTGGAGCTGGNAATGATATNGAGCAAGCAACTCAAATTGCAAGAAAAATGGTAACTGAATGGGGNATGAGTGATCTNTTAGGTCCCATGACTTTTGGNAAAAAGAANGAAGAAGTTTTCCTAGGTAGAGAAATCCAATCAAGTAGGGATTATAGTGAAGTTACNGCGAGGATGATTGATGAAGAGATTTCAAGAATTGTAAGAGAATCACAAAGATTNGCNGATGAGATTCTTCGTAAAGANATTGATGCTCTNCANAGATTGGCCAAAGAGTTATTAAANTATGAGACTATTGATGCAAAGGACNTAGAAAAGATAATGAATGGTGAAACACTCACNAGAGCTCTTAATGGAACAAAAACACCAAGAAAACAAAAAAGGCCGAGACGAAAGTATTCAAAAAAGCCTGNTTCAAAAAGTACAACANCTAAGANATCTNATAATGGNAAAACCNTAAATCCCAGAANTCAAAANANAACCAAAGATAANAAAGTATCNGAAGTGAAAACTTAAGNTTNTNCTATANTATATGATTGAATCTTTNCAAGACTGGTGCANTAATCCTAAAAAAAGAACACTAGTAATGGGAATAGTCAACGTAACACCAGATTCATTTAGTGATGGTGGTAAATATNATNCACCAATNANAGCAATAGATTTTGCTTTTAAATTAATTGATGAGGGTGCNGACATAATTGATATNGGAGGAGAATCAACTAGGCCTGGAGCAGATNANGTTTCTTNTTCTGAAGAACTTNNAAGAGTAATTCCTGTNATTGAAGGCATTCGTTCNNNTAATAATAAAATANTAATTTCAATTGATACNACAAAATCANTNGTTGCAAAGGAGGCNGTTGAAGCTGGTGCTAACATAATAAATGATGTAAGTGGNTTATCATTTGATAATCAAATGCCGGAGACCATAGCTCAATTAAAAGNTCCTGTAATTATTATGCATATGAAAGGCAATCCGAGTGATATGCAAGAAAATCCAAANTACAAAGATNTAATTNATGAAATNATAACTTACTTTNAGGAAAAGATAAATATTGCCATTAATNCAGGAATTGAACGAGAAATGATAATATTAGATCCTGGAATTGGTTTTGGAAAAACTGTTGANCATAATTTTAAAATATTATCAGAGTTAAATCGATTCAATAANNTAGAATTACCACTTTTAATTGGCCCTAGTAGAAAATCTTTTATTGGNTTNACACTNNATCTTCCNCCAGAGGATAGNCTAGATGGTACNGCAGCAACAGTAGCNGTGGGAGTGAATAATGGTGCACGAATTNTNAGAGTNCATGATGTNAANAATATGAAAAGAGTAGNCATAATTGCAGATAAAATAAGGAATGCATAGTGACACTCTTTAAAATTGGATTTTTAACTTTCACACTTATTGATNTAATNGATATCATNTTAGTTACATGGGTATTTTTTAANGTTTATCAGTATTTTAAGGAAACTCGTGCAGGTCAAATGTTAGTAGGCCTTGTNATTCTTTTAATCGCATCNTTTTTATTCAACTCATTTGGTTTGAGTGCAATGTCTTGGTTAGTAAATCAATTTCAAACTGTATGGGTTGTNGCATTTGTCATCTTATTTCAACCNGAGATTCGTCGTTTATTGATATATGTTGGACAGACAAGATTTTTCCAGAGTATTTTTAANATGGGNACNTCNAGGTCACTTGAGGCAATTGTTAATGCCTCACTTCAATTATCTAAAAANANGTGGGGTGGNCTAATAGTNATCCAGAGAGAGACTGGACTTAGATCTTATAAAGATGCTAGCGTTCAANTGAAAGCNGAAGTTTCNACACCANTACTTTTATCAATATTNAATCCTGAATCTCCANTGCATGATGGCGCTGTTATNCTTCAAAACACCTTAATTGAAGCAGCAGGCTGNATTTTACCNTTAACTGAAAGTCAAATGATATTGCCTGAAATGGGTACTCGGCATCGNGCTGCCCTTGGTATTACTGANGAATCTGATGCNATAGTAGTTATTATTTCAGAGGAAAGAGGTACTATCTCAACTGCTGAGAATGGTCGTTTTACTAATTTAGATNTTGATGAAATGAAATTGCGGAGNTATTTGAATGAGAGGTTATTCATTTCCTCAGGTGATTAATTATATAATTACNCTTATNACTGACCAAANCAATTAAGTAANTTTTTNNATGGAATTAAGTGAATTAAAAGAGTTATTTGCTATTGCTAAAGAAAAAGATTTNGGCATGAGGGGGTATCTTTGACCTTGATGATAAATCAGAAGAATTAAAGCAACTAAGAAAANANTCTTCAGCTCAAGATTTTTGGAATAANAGTCAATTAGCCTCAAACACNTTAAAGAAAGTATCTATAATAGAAAAAGAAATTCAACTTTGGAGTGATTTATCTAGAAGGCATNATGATATGGAGATATTATTTGAATTTGCTGAATCAGGNGACGTTGAATTAGTTGAAATAAAAAATGAATTAGACGCGTACAANAACATAATAGATGANGTAGANATAAAACTNACCCTNGGAAGNNCAGAAGANTTTCAAAATGCAATAGTNTCAATACATCCTGGAGCTGGAGGNACTGANAGTCAAGATTGGGCCCAAATGCTTTATAGNATGTATNCNCGCTGGGTNGAGAAAAAAGAATTTAAAATAGANACNATAGACTANCAACCTGGGGAAGAGGCNGGAATAAAAGATGTTACATTTGAAGTCAAGGGAGACTACNCATTCGGTCTTTTAAAGAGNGAAGCTGGNGTCCATCGCTTGGTACGAATATCNCCATTTGATTCAAATAATAGACGACATACTTCATTTGCTTCTGTTTTTATTTATCCCGCTGTTGAAGATGATATTGAAATAGAAATTAATCAAACAGATTTNAGAATAGATACCTATAGAGCAAGNGGAGCAGGTGGTCANCATGTAAATAAAACAGACTCGGCGGTNCGTATTACTCATTTACCATCTGGGATTGTTNCTCAATGTCAAAATCANCGTTCCCAGCACAAGAATAAAAACCAGGCAATGAAAATNTTAAAAGCTCGNTTATATCAAGCTGANTTAGAAAAAGAAAAAGAAAAAAATAAAGAGCTAGAAGATACTAAAATGGATATTGGGTGGGGAAGCCAAATTAGGTCATATGTNTTTCATCCATATCAACTAGTTAAAGANCANAGAACAAAANTAGAGANTGGAAATACTCAAGGTGTTATGGATGGAGATTTAGATTNATTTATGAGANCATANTTNTTAAAGACNATACAAAAAAAAGATACTTTAAAGGATTAAAATGTCAGATCAGAAGAAAAGTTTAAAACAGATTATGGATTTCCGAATTGAAAAATTGGATACGTTAAATAAAAATGGTATAAATCCATATCCTGAAAAATTTGATGTGACCCATAGNAGNNANGANATTAAANANGATTACCCTAAATATGAAGGGNGNAATGTNGTTNTTGCTGGCCGCATAATGGCAATGAGAAAAATGGGTAAAGCTTCATTTATGCAAATAATGGATTCTAGTGCTAAAATACAAATATTTATAAGAAAAGATGATATCGGAGAGTTGAATTATTCTAATTTTAAATTATTAGATATTGGTGATTTTATTGGAATAGAGGGAGAAGTATTTACAACAAAAACTGGAGAAATTTCAGTTAAAACCAAGNTNTTGACCATNCTNGCCAAGAGTATTAGACCTTTACCAATNGTTAAAGAGAAAAATGGTCAACTATTTGATNNNTTTTCTGATAAGGAACAAAGGTATAGAAATCGTCATTTAGATTTAATNCTTAATCCAGANGTAAGAACAACATTTAAAAAACGTTCGTNAATAATTCAATCAATTAGNAGNTTTCTTGATGATAAAGGATTNCTNGAGGTAGAAACACCAATTTTACAACCNATNTATGGNGGTGCAAATGCGAGACCTTTTACCACNCACCATAATGCATTAGATCANAAGCTTTTTCTTCGTATTGCTGATGAACTATACTTGAAAAGATTNATTATAGGTGGTTTTGATCGCGTNTATGAAATTGCTAAAGATTTTCGNAATGAAGGAATGGATAGAAATCATAACCCTGAGTTTACAATGCTAGAATTTTATTGGGCATATTCAGACTATGAAGATTGCATGGTTCTTGTTGAGGAATTATTTCAACAAGCTGCANGNAGAGTAAAGGCATTNCAAATAGAATGGGGTGATNANAGTATAGATTTATCAAAAAAGTTTGAGCGAANAACATTTTTAGAATTATTNAATGAGGCNACTGGATNNGANCTTAAAGAGTTTGATNANNATANNATAAAGTTAATATGTAAAGAAAATAATATTGAGATTGANGANANTGCTAANATAGGTCAGATGTTAGATGAGTTGATGAGTAATTTAGTTGAGCCAAATTTGATTGACCCAACATTCGTTATTGATTATCCAAAGGTAATTTCTCCTCTTGCTAAANTACATCGAAATGGAAATCCGAATATTGTTGAGCGNTTTGAATTNTTTATTGGTGGTGCTGAATTTGCAAACTCATTTACTGAACTTAATGATCCNTTNGATCAAAGAAANCGACTTGAAGAGCAGGCAAAATTCAAAGATCTTGGGGACNAAGAGGCNCAGCCCATTGATGAGAATTTTATTCAAGCAATGGAATGTGGCATGCCTCCCACAGGAGGTGTTGGAATTGGTATTGATCGACTTGTTATGTTATTGACAGGTAATCGGTGGATAAAGGATGTAATTCTATTTCCTACTCTTAGGCCTGAGTAACCTTGAATATACCTGTTAGTCTTAGAATAGCATTACGTTTTTCATTTTCAAAGACCTCGGGGACATTCTCTTCATATGCAACTTTTCTCGCTATTGGAGGACTCTCAATAGGTGTTTGTGCTCTAATCCTTACTTCAAGTATAATTAATGGTTTTGATAACATAATTTCAGAAAAATTATCTAACATTGAAGGNAATGGTAGACTTGTAAATATCCTTGGGAAAACAATAAATATTAATGAGCCTGTTATTGACTCTTTGATCAGTTCTAGACCTAANTCAATTACCCCTTTTACTAATGGAATTGCATTGCTCAGATTTGGTTCAAAAGCAGAAGGAGTAATTATTGAAGGATTAGATACTCCACCACCTTCATTAGCTAATATATATGACATTAATGATGGGAGTATTATTCTTGGGAAGGGAATAGCAGTATCCTTAAANATTAATGTAAATGATAAAGTATATCTCCAATCCTTNTCCTTNAAGGAGNCTTNATCNACTATACCAAAAATNAAATCATTTAATGTNAGAGGNTTTTTTTATTCNGGCCTCCAAGAGTATGATAAATCGTTAGCTTATATTTCNTTGAATGATTCAAGATCTCTNTTATCTATGAATNNAGNAGAANTTTCAGGGCTCATATTTNATNATNAAGAGCNCTCTTCCAAAGTTGAAGTNCAATATCCTTANTACTATGAAANTTGGAAGGAAAAGCATGCATTNCTTTTTGAGTGGATATCGTTACAGCGTTGGCCAGCATATTTNATGTTTGGCTTAATTGCAATTGTCGGTTTAGTTAATCTTGTTGCTGCNATTTCAATGATAATAATTGAAAAAACAAAGCAANTNGGTATTTTGTTNGCNCAAGGAATGCCAAGATCTATTCTTCAATATTTGTTCATAATCCAAGGTGGTTTTATTGGTCTTTTAGGAAGTNTATTTGGNGGAGGTTTAGCATTGGTNATAATAGCAATACAGCTAAAATATAAAATTATAAAAATACCATCGGATATTTATTTTATGGACCAAATNCCAGTTTCATTTGACTATTTAGCATTTTTTNTAATACTAATGATATCAATTATTTTATCCTTATTNGTATCATGGTTTCCAGTCAGGAANCTCTCNAATCTTAAACCTGCATATGCTNTGAGGTATTAATGAATTGGGAGAAGATAATTTCAAATAGGTTTTATGANCATTCAAAAATCCATGGNAAATACTTAAGTCTNTTATCNATGCTTGGCATGGGGGTTGGTTGTTTTGCAATTATNATTGCAATATCGGTTATGAATGGTTTTGAAAATATTGTTCATNCAAAATTAAAAGGTTTTGAAGGAGATNTTCGAATATTTGATAATNCCAATAATGGATCATGGCAAAAGTTGGACGGTATCAAAACAATTATGCCATTTATGGAAAGAAAAGCTGTTCTTGAAAGTACNGATAATATGAAGGTTGTTTCAATAAAGGCTATAGATGAAAANAGNATGGCATCTTTTTATGATTTTTCACTTCGTGGCTCTTTACCTTCTANTGGTGAGGTATTAATAGGGCAAGACTTGGCATATAGATTAGGNAAAAAANTAGGTGGGNTTATTTTNNTATATAGTCCGATTGATCAAATTATTGGTTTGTCTGCCCCNTTTAAGAAACGATTTTTNATTAGTGGTATATTTTCTACAAAAATTCTTAATTATGATGATCAGCTTGCATTTATNACCCTTGATGATGGAAAAGCTTTNTTTAGTAGGAAAAAAATGATTGATGGATATGATATTAAGGTGAAANACAATTATTCAATTGTAAAACTAAAAGAAGATATAAATAANTCGATTAATTCAGATATATCTNTACTTTCTTGGGATGACCAGAATAGATCTTTAGTAGATGCTATGAGGATGGAACGCTATGCTACTATCCTNGTTCTTTGCTTNATTTTCTTGGTCTCAACTTTTAATCTAGCAGTAAATCTTAGCNTAATATCAGTTCAGAAAACTCGTGANATAGGAATTTTGAGAGTTATGGGANCCTCAAAAAGCTCAATTAAAAAAATAATTATGAAATTAGGGTTTAAAAGAGCTGGGTTAGGGGCTTTTTTNGGACTTTTTATTGGATTAATAATTATAATGATACAAAAACAATNTGCAATTATNCCNTTGCCGACTGAAGTNTATTTTATTGANACATTACCNATGCTTATNTATCTTAAGGATATAATTNTTGTTTCTATAATGTCATTNTGTTTTATTTNNATTACATCATTCTNTTCTGGNAAAAAATTATCCCAAATNAANATAAAAGAAGCAATCCAATGGGTAAAATGATTNTAGATGTAAATAATATTTGTAAATCATATAANAATGGTCAGAAGAATCTAGAAGTATTGAAAAANNTTTCTCTTNAGATTANTGNAAAAGAGATAATCACAATTTCNGGTCAGTCAGGATGCGGTAAGTCAACTGCTTTGAATATATTAGGTACTTTAGACAAGCCTGATTCGGGGACTGTGTTGTTTAAGGGGAGTGATATAAATGAGTTTAACGAAAAAGAATTATCACTTTTTCGAAATACTAAAATAGGATTTGTATTCCAATTCCATCATCTGCTTTATGATTTTACAGCTTTAGAGAATGTAAGTATTCCAATGTGGATCAAGAATGAAACAAAATCCAAGAGCCATATTATAAATTTATTTGAAACTCTAGGTATGGCTGATAGAATAAATCATTACCCTAATGAACTATCTGGTGGCGAAAGGTCTAGAGTTGCACTTATTCGTGCAATAATAAATAAGCCATCTATATTATTTGCAGATGAACCTACAGGCAATTTAGATGAAAAAAATTCGATAAAACTCGTTGACCTTTTACATCAAATTAATAAAGATTACAACCAGACAATTTTACTAACCACGCATAATCCTAAAATTGCGGCAATTGGAGATAGGCAGTTTGTACTTGAAAATGGGCATTTGCGTAAATAATCACTTATATGAAAGAAAATTTTTCTAAAAGAGTTCAATTAATTATAAAGCAATCAAAAGAAGAGGCCATTAGACTAGGACATAGTTATGTTGGTTCTGAGCATCTACTAATAGGTCTTCTAAAAGAAGAATCAGGTTTAGCAAAAAAAGTTATTGATGTCTTTGATATTGACTCAAACGACATGATTGCTATGGTCGAAGATATGATTAAATCTTCTGGGGGCACAATGACCTTGGGGCATTTACCTTTGACTAGAAGAGCAGAGCGAATATTGCGTAATGCATATAATGAAGCAACTAAACGTAATGAATCAATTGCAGATGATGAACATGTGTTACTTGCCTTGTTATTAGAATCAGAAGGTATAGCAAGAGATATATTAAAATCATTTTCTTTAGACTATGATACAGTGAATGATTTAATTGGCTCTAATGAAGAAGATGATTCACTATCAAGTATTAATAAATCTAAAGAATCATCAGAAAAAAGTACTACCCCAACATTGGACCATTTTTCTCGAGACATAATACAATTGGCAAAAAAAGGTAAGTTGGACCCTGTTATAGGTCGTGAAAGTGAAATAGAAAGAGTTGCTCAAATTTTAACTAGGAGAAAAAAGAATAATCCAGTTTTAATTGGTGAACCCGGAGTTGGGAAAACTGCTATTATTGAAGGATTAGCACAAAGAATTGTTAGAAAAACTGTTCCGAGGATACTTCATAAAAAGAGAATATTATCACTTGATTTAGCTTCGATTGTTGCTGGAACTAAATATAGGGGGCAATTTGAAGAACGTTTAAAAAGCGTAATGTTAGAATTAGAAACAAACAATGATATAATAATTTTTATTGATGAAATACATACAATAGTTGGAGCTGGTGGGGCATCAGGTTCATTAGATGCATCAAATATGTTTAAACCTTCATTGGCACGAGGAGACATACATTGTATTGGAGCAACTACAATGGATGAATATAGAAAATTTATTGAAAAAGATGGCGCACTTGACCGTCGCTTTCAGAAAATAACTATTAATCCACCCTCAATTAACGAGTCGATAGATATTCTTAATGGACTTAAAGAAAAATATGAAGAGCACCATAAAGTAACGTATACAGAAAATGCAATAATTGAATGTGTTGATTTATCAGAGAGATATATCTCTGATAAATTTCTTCCAGACAAAGCAATTGATATTATGGATGAGGCAGGTGCGAGGGCTCATATGTATAATCTAGAAGTTCCCAAAAATATATTGAAAATAGAAATAGACATTCAAAATATTAGAGATCAAAAAGATGATAAAGTCTTGGCTCAATTATTTGAAGATGCAGCAAAATTAAGAGATAAAGAAAGGCAACTAATTACCAAATTGACAAAAGCTCAAAAACAATGGCAAGTAGGTCAAGAGGAAAGCAGTGTAATAATAGATTCTGATACAATAGCGGATGTTGTTTCTTTAATGACGGGAGTTCCCTTATCAAAAGTTGCTGAGTCGGAATCCCAACGTCTATTGAATTTAAATAGTGAATTAAGCGATTATATTATTGGTCAAAATGAGGCAATTAAAAGCATAGTGAATGCAATAAGACGGTCGAGGACCGGTTTAAAAAATCCTAATAGACCAATAGGTGTTTTCCTTTTTCTTGGACCTACGGGTGTTGGAAAGACTGAATTAGCAAAGTGTTTAGCAAAAAATCTATTTCCTCATGCTAATTCATTGGTAAAAGTTGATATGTCTGAATATACTGAGCGTTTTTCTTTGTCACGCTTAATAGGTGCTCCTCCAGGGTATGTAGGTCATGATGAAGGAGGAGAACTCACTGAAAAAATAAGACGCAATCCATATTCTGTAGTTTTATTTGATGAAATTGAAAAGGGTCATGCTGATTTATATAATGTTCTTCTTCAAGTTTTTGATGAAGGTGTATTAACAGATGGTTTAGGCAGGAAAGTTGATTTTAGAAATTCTATAATTATTATGACATCAAATATGGGTGCAAGAGATTTAAAAAATAACAGCTTTGGTTTTGGAAATAGTAAAAATGATCAAGAGTATCTTAAAATGAAAGAAAAAATTCTTGGCCATGTAAAAAAGACATTCTCGCCGGAATTAGTTAATAGAATAGATGACTCTATAGTCTTTCACCAGCTGAGTGAATCTAATGTTTACGATATTATTGATCTTCAGATATCAGATCTAGAACAAAACCTTCTAAAACTTGGGCTCAAACTAAAGCTCCATAAGTCCGCAAAAAAATATATTGCGAATAAAGGGTATGACCAAAGGTATGGAGTTAGGCTTTTGCGTCGTGAAATTCAAAAACTCCTTGAAGATCCTATCTCTGAGATGCTCCTAAAAAATACTTATCCAAAAGGAACTATAATTATCATCAAGCTTCAAAAAAATCAAATTATTTTTGATTTTAAAGAAATAAAAAAATCTAGTAGAAAAGTTAACTGAATTATAAAAAGATATTAAAGCCTGCCAGATTTGCATAATAAAAATATTATTATGCCAATTTAAATCATTATTTTGTTTGGTATATTCCTTGTCATACTCTAAAGTATAAACTCACCTTAAAAATTTTGGAGATGTAAAAATGAGTAAAATAATCGGAATTGACCTCGGTACAACCAATTCTTGCGTTGCGGTATTAGAAGGCGGTGAACCTACTGTAATTACCAATCCTGAAGGCGGCCGTACGACACCTTCCGTTGTTGGCTTCGCAAAAGATGGTGATAGGCTAGTTGGCCAGACTGCAAAACGCCAAGCTGTGACTAATCCTGAGAATACTATTTTTTCAATTAAGCGATTTATGGGCAGAATGTTTAATGAGGTTGATAACGAGATATCTGAAGTACCTTATAAAGTCAATAAAAATTCAAATGGTGCATGTGTTGTCAAAACTGGTGATAAGGAATATACACCACCAGAAATTTCTGCCATGGTTTTACAAAAACTTAAACAGCAGGCAGAAGAATATTTAGGTACAAAGGTTACAGATGCTGTTATAACTGTGCCTGCATATTTTAACGATTCTCAGAGGCAAGCGACAAAAGATGCTGGTAAGATTTCAGGACTAAATGTAAGACGGATAATAAATGAACCAACAGCTGCTTCACTCGCATATGGACTTGACAAAAAGAAAGATGAAAAAATAGCTGTCTTTGATTTAGGAGGTGGGACTTTTGATGTGTCTATCTTAGAACTAGGCGATGGTGTATTTGAAGTTAAATCATCTAACGGAGATGGTCATCTCGGTGGTGACGATTTTGATCAGAAAGTCATAAACTGGATTGCTAAAGAATTCAATAAATCTGATGGAATTGATCTCAGAAAAGACCCCATGGCTCTTCAAAGATTAAAAGAAGCAGCAGAGACTGCAAAAAAAGAACTATCTTCATCAAAAAAGACAGATATAAACTTACCCTTCGTAACTGCAGACGCATCAGGTCCCAAACACTTAAATTTGACCCTTACTCGAGCAAAATTTGAAGAATTGGTAAGTGACCTCGTTGAAAGAACTGTTAAGCCATGTATTCAAGCTATCGAAGACGCTGGCGTTGCAAAGTCTGAGATTGATGAGGTAATCTTGGTTGGCGGCTCCACTCGGATTCCAAAAATACAAGAAAAAGTAAAAGAAATATTCGGAAAAGAACCAAACAAAAGTGTTAACCCTGATGAGGTCGTTGCGTTGGGGGCAGCAATTCAAGGTGGTGTATTATCTGGAGATGTTGATGATGTCTTATTACTCGACGTCACTCCTCTTTCACTTGGAATAGAAACACTTGGAGGTGTATCTACTCATTTAATCGAAAGAAATACTACAATACCAACAAAAAAATCGCAGGTATTTAGTACTGCAGCAGATAACCAGACGACTGTAGAAATCCATGTTTTGCAAGGTGAGAGAGAAATGGCGTCAGATAATAAGACAATAGGCAGGTTTCATCTTGCAGACATTCCACCTTCTCCACGTGGCATTCCACAAATAGAAGTAACTTTTGATATTGATGCTAATGGTATACTTAATGTAAATGCAAAAGATAAAGCTACTGGAAAAGAGCAGAGTATTAGAATAGAAGCGTCAAGTGGTCTATCTGACTCTGAAGTTGATAAAATGGTGAATGATGCTAAAAAGCATGAAACAGAAGATAAAGAAAAAAGAGAAAAAATTGACTTAGTTAATCAAGCTGAACATTTAGTTTATGAAACTGAGAAAAACCTAAAAGATAATGACGATAAACTTGATGAAAAGGATAAAGTAGATCTTAATGAAAAAATAGATGCTCTGAAAAAAGCAAAAGATAGTGGTGATGTAGGTATTATTAAATCATCGATGGATTCATTAAATACAGTTTGGAGTGGTCTAGCATCTAAAATGTATGATACTGCTGGTCAAGACCCAAATCAGCCCGGACCAAATACATCTTCAAATGAAAATTCGACTAAAAAAGATAAAAAAAAGGAGGGTGAAATAGAGGATGCCGATTTTGAAGTGGTTGATTAGTCCGTAATTAAAATATAAAAGCGCTCATTTGAGCGCTTTTTTTTTATATGAAACTCGCTTCTTAATTTCAATTTCAGTTTGTAAAGTCACTATAATGCTTAGACAAAAAAAATATCTTCTAATAACTATTCTTTGCCTTATTCCAATGATTATCATTTTATCACGCGTATCATTCTGGGAAAAACAAATCTATTTTTCTGTAAAGAAAAAAATAGAGCCTAAAGGATGGAACCTTATTTCTAGTGAGATATCAGGTAATTTTATGAATACTATTGTGATAGAGAACATTTTATTGGAAGATGTTGTTGGAGACAAAATAAAAATAGATAAGATTTCATTCAATCTTGGAATTATCTCATCATTATTTGGAGATAATGTATTTGATCTTGTTGCAGTAGAAGGATTAAGATTTAGATATAAAGATGAAGGTATATCAGATGGAAAAATTACGGGAGATGATCTTTTATTTGATTTACCGTTTCATATAAAATCTTTATTTATTGATGCTAAGGCTGAGGCATTATTCAATGATGAAAATCATACTTTGGAAATAATGCTTGGAGGCTCATTTTCTGGTTATAGTAACCCTGAATTAAGCTGTGATCTGGTAAAGGTGTCTTTAGATCAAAATAAAAATTCTGTTGGGAAATTTAATAGTTTAAAAATTATGGAGAACAATCGCTTTTATCTTCTTAATAATATTGAAGGTGAATTATTTGGATTACCAATAATTGGCAACATATCTATTGATAAAGAGGATGTCAATTTGAAGGGGTATCTAAATGTTCCAAAATTTAGTTTCCCTGAAGAATTATTTAGTAAAACACCCTTAAAAACAAAATTTTCAAGTTTCACAGGTAAATTTAATTTTCAATCTGATTTTGAAAGTTTTGCTGGTTCATTATCTTTAATGAATCAATTTGGACTCGATATGAGAGGATCTTTCAACTTGAATAGGACAGATGATTTATGGCGGTTGAACAACTTATCATTAAGTGGTGAGAATTCTAATCTTCTTGTTAATGGTATATGGGAAGATGCTGAAAGAATAAGTTGTTATATGAACCTAAATAACCTTGACCTTTCTGGATGGATAAAAGATCAAAAACCTACAAAGATGTCAGGCCTATTTATTATGGATGCAGGATTAACAGATTCAGGAGCACTAGATTTAATCGACATGACATTAGAGATAGTTGAATCAAACCTATTCAACCAAGGAGAAATTTCCATTCATGGCCAACTAGCCTATCAAGATAGTATTTTATCAACGGTCGATCCAGTAATGTTACTTGTTGGTGATAGTTATATAACAATTGATGGAAAAGGTGACTTTTTATCTAAGGAAATGAACTTGTTCGCTGATATGGAAAAAGCTGATATAGATTTGATTAATAGCTTTTTACCTGGAAATTTTGTAGCAGGTAAGGCGACTGGTAACCTAAAGGTATATGGTAATGTCAATTCACCTTCGGTTACTGCTGAATTAATATGTGAAAATGTTAAGATAAGCAATTTTGATCTTGAATCAATAGAACTGAATTCACAAATAGATGTCAAAGATAATATTCCAACTGGATTTATAGATGTTAAAGCAGATAAAGGCGTATGGAAAAATCGTAGTTTTGAAAGTGGTACTATCAGTGCATTAATTAAAGATAAAGCAATTGAAATAGAGAATTGTCATTTCAAATCAGGTAATGACTTTTTACAATTATCAGGAGCATATGATGGTGATGGAAAATATGAGATAAATAGAATTCAATTAGCTCATCAAAATAATTACCTAATTAATGCAAGGTCATTGAACTTTTCATACAAAGACTCGATTTTAGATGTTCAACCCTTTGAATTGCATATAAATGATGGTGTGATGGAAGGAGTACTATCGGGTACTTCTCATAAAGAAGGACGATTTAAAATGTCGAATTTTGATGCGGAGATTCTTACTCAATTTATCGATGATGATAGACTAAAATTCTCTGGTCTTATTTTTGGCGAGACATGGATAAGTCTTGATAAAAATCAACTAAATATGGATGCCGATTTGTCTTTGAAAAAGGGTAATTATATGAATGAGTCATTTGATGAAATGACACTTTCATGTCTTTATAAAAATGGTGTTTTACATATTGATGATATTTCTATGACAAGAAAAGGCTCAATGGGTCTACAGGCATCGGGTATAATTCCAATAGTCAAATCAAATATTGGAAAACCTCTAATTTCTTTAAACTCCAATTTTTCAAATTTATCTTTAGAATTTATTCATAGATTTATACCAAAATTTTTTGAAATATCTGGTAATGGTACTGGTAAGCTAAATCTTACTGGTAGTTTAGATTCTACTCAATTTCAATATGATTTAAATGTAATAGATGCATCATTTGACTTAATTAAGCTCGGCAATTTTACGAGCAAGGGAGATTATGATGGTAAAATTTTCAATATAATAGAAGCTAGTTCTATAAGTAAGGAAGGCCGAATTACAGCCTCAGGTAAAGTACCTTTTGATTTTAATCTAGGCTCACCATCTTTTGGTGAATTATTTGAAAGTGAGGCAATAAATTTAATTGCTAACGCAAATTTGAGAACACTACCTTTTTTATCTCCGTACATACCAGATTTAGATTCTGCAGTAGGCCAGTTTGAGATTGAATTACTTTTGGGAGGTAATGCAAATAATTTTATAAGGAATGGAACAATTAAAGTTCAGAATGGAAATCTTCACACCCTCTTAATAAGTGACCCTATCACTCAAATAAATGGCTATGCCATAATGAAAGATAATGAAATGGTTATTGATAATCTGCGAGCATCATTGGTAAATTTTGAAAAGATTGGTGAATTACCTAAAAAGACGAATACACAAATTTTAGGTAAAATAGACTTTACTCAATTCTTCAACCCTAGTTACGATTTGAGTATAAAGTCTAAGGATGCATCATTTCAGTTATTATTATTTGATATATCGGCTACTAGTAATCTTGACCTCCATATTTCAGGACGTGATACCGTTAATATAAATGGTATGATAGAGACGACTGAGGCAAATGTTTTTTATGAGTTTTCAACAGAAGAGGTTGGTTCGGTCATGCAAGATTCTAAAGATAATCTTTTAGCATACAATTTAAATATCCCAATAAGAGGTAGATCATACTTTAAAAATTCTCAAATATATGCTGAGGTTATTGGCGAACTAAACCTCGCCCAGGTTGGGAACCAAGAAGTTGATTTTGGAGGTCAGATAATTGTAGAGGATGGTAGCGTATTTTCTTACAAGGATTATTTTGAGAAGCTTCAAGGTATAGTTAGTTTTGACAATAAAGGATTTAATCCAGATATTGAAGTCAGTGCTTACACCATGATCGATGATGAAAGAATTGATTTAAGTATTAGAGGTGGCATAGATGATTTGGATATTATTTTGGAATCTGGAAGTGGTTTTTCTGAGAGTGATATTCTTGAATTGTTAACTTGGGGGAAACGTTTTGAAGATCAGGAACTAACATCGTCTGGCTTTGGAAACCAGACAGTATCAATACTAGGAACTCTTTTAGAAAATCAATTAGAAAAAAATCTAAAAGAATCAAACATAGGTATGATGAATTTTGTTGATGACATAGATATTTCAGGTGCCGCGGGGCTTTTCCAAGGAGCAGATGAAGATTTTGAGGTTACGACAAAAACAAAAATTAGTGATAAAACTTTCTTAAATTTATCTTATAAAAGGTCATTCTCTCTTAATCAAGACCAATCGCAAGTTGGTGTAGAATATAAATTAAATAGACACTTTTCAGTGGTCGGTAATGTTGATGAAGAGGGTAAGCTAAACTTAAAGTACCGTTACAGATACGCATATTAATTTATGATTCAAAAGTTAAAGGCTTTTATCTGCCCACTGATATTGTCTGGCTTTGTTTTTAGTCAAGATAAAAATACTCTGATAAAAAATCTAACGATTGAGGGCAACGACAATGTATCCAGAAATGAGATTCTTTTTCTAGTACGCCAGAAACCTCCAAACTTCTTTTTCCGAAGACCTAAATTTGATCCTCGATTATTAAGATTAGATGTCCTCACCATAAAAAATTATTATTATTCAAAAGGATTTTTGGATGTTGCTATAAAAGAGAATTATGAAATTCATGAGACCCCTAATCAAAATGACATAGTTAATATTTTTTATGAGATTGTTGAGGGCAAGCAATATTACCTTAATGAAATAGAAATAAATGGTAATGATTTAATTGGATCAAAAAATATTAGCAAGTTATTGGGACTAAGATTAGATAGTCCTTATAACCCAGTGGGATTAAATGATAACCTATACTTATTAGAAAATGAATATCAAGGACTAGGGAAATTATTTGCTGCCATAACTGTGAAAGATGACATTAAAGATTCCGTAAAAGTAAGGATAGATATTGATGAAGGTGAATATATATTTATCAAGCAAACAAAAATTGAAAGAAAGGGCAATATAGATAGCGCAATAGTTCTGCGGGAACTAAAGTACAATTCTGGTGATCTGTATTCAAAATTAAAAATTGATAAGTCATCTAAACACCTCCGAGAATTAGGAATATTCTCAACGGCTAACATATATCCAGAAAAGGTTTCAGGCTCTGATACTCTAGTAAATATAATAATTGATTTAAGAAGATATAAACAAAGAGAATGGAATTCATCTGGAGGGTATGACCCAATAAGTTTTGCAGAGGGTGCCCCTGAATTATCAGCANTTAGCGCTANNATAGAATGGCGTAATAGAGCATTTTTTAATACACCAAAACAATTTTCAACAAAGATCATGGCTGGAATTCCAGTGGAGGTTGATTTTATAGCTCCTCGACTTCGATATGATATAAGTTTATCTTCAAACTGGTTCTTTGGAGTTCGATTTCCTACAAAANTAATAGGGTACTACGAAAGGTTCATCATATATGAAGAGCAACNATATCAAGAATCAATAGGTCGATTCGGTACAAATCTAACNCAACGATTTAGNTTAACAGAAAAGTCATATTTTGAAACAAAATCAGTTTGGGAAAATTTTTCAGATGCATCTGAAAAGAATATACAAGAGCGNTCNATATCGTTAAAATTAAATGTNGATNAAAAAGATAACCCTTTATTCACTAAAAAAGGGTTTTTGTTTAATTCAGTTATAAAATCNGCTGGGTTTGGAGGTGCAAGGGCATATTCGAAAATTGATATGACATTTAATTCATATTTNCCAGTTTCAAGNAANTCTGTTCTTGCAATGAGAATTCAATNTGGNAAACTGTGGGGATGGAATGATAATTATGATGATTATTCTTTTGAAAAATTTTATCTCGGTGGNAGTACATCGATGAGAGGATGGGAAGTTTTGAGATTTAGCGANAATGAACAGAATGAGCCTAATGGTGAAACTGTTCGACTCATGACNAACATTGAACTAAGGCAAAAAATTTATAAATCATTTGGNATAACGATTTTTTTTGATGGAGGCTTGTTAGCTGAAGCTTATCCAAAAGACNTTNTCTCAGAATTGAAATGGGATTCGGGGNTTGGAATTACTATAGATACGCCTTTAGGTCCTGCGAGATTAGATTATGCAGTGCAGNTTGATGATTTATCAAAACAAAAATTGCAGTTAGGNTTACAAAANCTGTTCTAAAATGAAATTNGACTGGAACATTCATCACTTTTCAACATTTAAGCTTTTTAATCAATTACTTTTTGTATCGATTAACAGGCATTAATTTTCGAAGTTTTAATTAAGGGAATATAATGAAAACTCAAAAAATATTAGCAATCATAGTCTTAACCATGNTGGTTAGTTGTACCAAAACAGCAGAAGAATTATTAGTNCAATCAGAGAAGAATATGCAAGAAAGCAGGGTCGACCTTGCAATTAATGATTTGCAGACTTTACTAAAAAAACATCCAACTGATAGTTTAGCATCAAAAGCACAGTATAAACTTTCTTCAATATATNTNAATTGGAAAAATGACCCTGAAATGGGGTATGATCAATTAGAANTAACTATTAAAAATNATACTGAATCAATTCATGGCAAGCAGGCTNTAGATCAGATAAAAGAATTCCCNGAATATCTAGTCAATAAAGCTGAGTCTTTAAGAAAACAAAAATTACTTAAAGAATCTGTTGCTCATTTAATGTTTATGATNNATAAATATGGCCAACATAATCTTTCGTCCAAAGCTCAATATATGCTGGGGGATTTGTATATGAANGATTTTCGTGATTTCACTACAGCTATTCAAGAGTATAGAAAAGTTCTAGAAAAANATANTGGCTCTGATCAAGAGCCTCATGCTCTCTTTATGATTGGTTATATNTATGCGAATATAATTAGCGATGAGAAAAGTGCTAAAGTAGAATATGAGANNTTTTTNAGAAAGTTTCCTGNTCATGAATTAGCCCCATCTGTNAAATTTGAAATCGATTATTTGGGNAAAAGNATAGACCAAATACCCGCATTAAAACATATTACNTCTTAAATATTTTAAAATGAGCGAATTTAGTTTAACAGAGATAAACGAACGGATTTCTAAGTCATCTANCTTTGTAGATGATNTAAAAAAAGGAATGAATAATTTCATNCTTGGTCAAGANGANTTAATNAATAAGATTTTGATATCAATGTTGTCTAATGGACATATTCTNCTTGAAGGTGTCCCTGGACTTGCAAAAACCTTGATGGTAAAAACNNTATCNGGNTTGATAAAAACAGATTTNCANAGGATTCAATTTACTCCTGATATGTTACCAGCAGACTTATTAGGTACACTTATATATAACCANAAAACTGGAGAATTTGATACTCGNAAAGGNCCTATATTCTCAAATATCATNTTAGCTGATGANATCAATCGATCTCCTGCTAAGGTCCAAAGTGCATTATTAGAAGCNATGCAAGAGAGGCANGTTACNATAGGCGAGCATACATATGCCTTGGTTGAACCCTTCCTTGTTATGGCTACCCAAAATCCAATTGAGCAAGAGGGGACATATCCTCTTCCTGAGGCTCAAGTCGACCGCTTCATGTTTAAATTGATAGTTAAATATCCAGATAAAGATTCCGAAAGATTAGTGCTTCGACAAAATACAAAGCCNNTAGATNTTTCAAAATTGCAGGAAGTAGTATCACCTGATGAAATCTTAGATGCTCAAAGAGTAATACAAGATATCTATGTAGATGAAAANGTAGAAGACTATGTTCTNAANCTCATNTTTGCAACNAGAGACCCTNAANATCATGGTCTNAATGATTTAGAGGGAATAATAGANTTCGGAGCTTCNCCCAGNGCAACCATTAATCTAGTAAGAGCAGCGAAGGCTCGTGCATTTACTGAGCGTCGAGGTTATATAACACCTGAAGATATAAGATATATTGGTGCAGATGTTCTTCGCCATAGAGTAATACTAACGTATGAAGCAGAAGCAGAAGAATTAACAGCAGATGATGTAATAAAGCGTCTATTTGAAGTTGTAGAAGTACCCTAAATATTATGATTCCAAAGCAGATCCTCAAAAAGGTGAAGCAGGTAGAGATTCGCACACGTGGATTAGTAAATGACCTTTTTGGTGGTGAATACCATTCTGTTTTCAAAGGAAGAGGGATGGCTTTTTCAGAGGTAAGAGAATACCAGCCTGGTGATGATATACGACTAATTGATTGGAATGTTACAGCTCGAAATGGGGCACCATTTATTAAAGTATTTGAAGAAGAGCGTGAACTTACTGTTTATCTTTTGGTTGATATTTCAAAATCAGGTGAGTTTGGCTCTCAAAATCAACTGAAACAAGAATTTGGTGCTGAAATTGCTTCAGTTCTTGGATTTTCAGCAATAAAAAACAATGATAAAGTAGGACTATTACTATTTTCTAATGATGTTGAAAAATATGTTGTTCCAAAAAAGGGGAAATCCCATGTTTTACGTTTAATTAGAGAGTTATTATATATTGAACCTAAAAACAAAGGAACGTCATTAAAAAATGGATTAGACTATCTATTAAAAGTTGCTAAAAGAAAAAGTGTTGTATTTTTAATATCAGATTTTATTGATGATAAATATTGGTCCTCTTTAAAAATAGCAAATAGAAAACATGATCTCATTGGAATAAGATTATTTGATCCGGCAGAGAAACTATTTCCTGATTTGGGAGTTTTGAAAGTAAAAGATCCAGAATCAGGTTCTTCATTCTGGATTGATACATCTTCAAAAAGAGAAATGGAAAAATTGGAATCAAAAATTCAATCTGATTTTGATGCGTTCCAAAACAAAGCAAAAAAAATTGGGTTTGATATAATATCTGTTGCAACAGATCAAGATTTTGTGGAACCACTCATTTCATTATTTAGAAAACGAGATAAAAGATGAGATTTATTATTTTCATTCTTCCTGCATTTGTTCTTTGTAAATCATTCATAGCTCATTCTCAGCTTGATAAAGAATCTGCTTTTATTGGAGATATTATCAAATGGACCGTAGAAATAAAAGATCGAGGTGAGAAACAATTCAATTTTCCATTAACCTTTGAAAAAAATGAATTAATATCAATGAAAAGTTACAATCTTAAATATGATGATGTAGATAATAGCATTATTGGAATTGAGTTTGAATTAATAGCCTGGGATACTGGAAAATTTGTGACGCCAAACTATTTCATTGAAATAATGAAAAATGATATTGTTGATTACAAATTTAGGTTAGACCCTGTTGAATTTGAAATTGCTTCAATATTGAATACACTAGAGCAGGTTGATTTTAGAGATATTAAAGGTCCAGTCC
>NZWG01000008.1 GCA_002698235.1 Fidelibacterota bacterium
TTTTCTCCATTAGGGTATTCTTCATCATGTATCCAGTGATTATAGCTCTATTTATTTCATTGGTACCTTCCCATATTTGGTTAATACGATCATCTCGGTATGCCATTGCGATTGGATATTCCTCAATAAATCCATACCCTCCAAATATTTGCATACAATTATCTACTATCATAGAAGAGGTTTCGCTGCCATATACTTTTGCCATGGATGCTTCAATAGCAAATCGTTCCATGGCCTGTCCCATTCTTATGTAATATTTTGGATCTTGTTTATCTATCTTATCAATAGCATCTTGAATCATTCCAACCGTTCTATAAAGCATGGTGTCTGCTGTATATATACGTATGGTCATATCGGCGATCTTTCCCATTATTGAATCAAATTTTGCGATGGGTTGTCCAAATTGTTTTCTATCAAGCGCATAGGCTATGGTTTGCTTAAGTGCCTGCTTTGAGCCGCCAACACCAGCCGAACCCAATTTATATCTTCCAATATTTAGTGCATTAAATGCAATGGTAGCCCCCTTGCCAACTTCATATAATAAATTCTCAACTGGAACCTTTGCATCAGTAAATTTTAGAGAGGTGGTCGAAGAGCCCTTCATTCCCATTTTTTCTTCTTCTGAGCCTACGGTAAGGCCCTCAGTATCACGCTCAACTATGAACCCTGAAAATTTATCTCCTTCCACTTGAACTAGAATTGTGTAGAGATCAGCCCAGCCTCCATTGCTTACAAATTGCTTTTCGCCATTTATTATGTAATGTTTTTTATCTTCCGATAAGATGGCTGTGGTCTCTGCTGCTAGAGCATCAGACCCTGAAGATGGTTCGGTAAGTCCGTAGGCAGAGATCCATTCTCCGGATATGAGTTTTGGAAGGTATCTTTCTTTTTGTTCTTTTGTACCAAAAAAAACTATCCCTAGGCTTCCGATACCTGTTTGCACTCCAAAGGTACAACCAAAAGATGCCGAGCCGCCCCAGCCTACTCCTTCTGTGATTAAACAGGCTGTGATCTTATCAAGGTCAGACCCGCCATATTCCTCAGGACTGTCAACCCCCAAAAGGCCAAGTTCACCCATTTTTCTCATAATGGTTCTACTGAGATCTTGATCTAATTTTTCTATGTCATTGACTTTTGGAAGAATGACATTCTCAGCAAAATCAAATATCATCTTCTCGACTTGACGATGTTCGTTGCTAAATCTTTCTCGGCAAAATATAGGATCTTTTGCAACCGGAGACCCCAGCCACTGCCCACCTGTATTTAGTTTGAGTTTATCTCTAGTATCCATTTGATTTTTCTATTTATATCTCGAGATCGTATTCGTTATTATTTCAAGGTCACCTTGTAAGCTTGAACCATAAATCATAAAAATGAACCAGCTTTCACCTCTAAAATATATAGTTCCAGTTTTATCATTCTCAGTATAAAAAATAATTTTCATAATATTACTATTATCATTGACATGGGTAATATAAATGCTCTAACTTAACTATTGAGATTAGGTCTCAATAACAATTAAAGATTTACAAAGATGTACTCCGGGGCTCCTGTTTTCCTTTGTTCTTTGTTCCGAAATCAAAGGTCTCTAATCCCAAGATAAAGTAGGGAGCCCCAAAATTTTATGGAAATAATATGGCAGAAATGATCATAGTTTTTAGAGAGGTGCTTGAAGCGTCCCTTATTGTGGGGATACTCTACACATATCTCAGAAAGATAAATCAGCCTGAGGCGATAATTCGCTTGTGGCAGGGCGTTTTGGTTGCACTCGCAGCAAGTCTACTTGGATCTTTGATATTTCAGAAATTTGCTGGAGGCTTTCAGGGGCAAGCTGAAAAACTTTTCGAAGGTTTTATAATGATCATAGCTGCTATGATGCTTGGTACCATGATCGTTTGGATGGCTAGAAACAGAAATATTGCAAGTGAGCTTGAAGAAAAAGCTGCTGAGGCACTTGATGGAAATAAACTTGGATATGGTATTTTCGCACTTGCTTTTATATCCGTTTTTCGGGAAGGCATCGAGACAATATTATTTCTTTATGGTGTGATGATGAAACAGGGTGGGCTGTCCGTTCCTCTATCATTTGTTGGTGCTGCGATTGGAATAGGAGTTGGTTACTTAATATTTGTACAAGGTAAGAGATTACCTTTAAAAACTTTTTTCAACGTTAGTTCTGTTTTACTGATATTTGTTGCTGCTGGAATGCTCGCTTATGGAGTTCATGAGCTGGAATCAGCTGGAGTCATACCTAACTACGGTAGAGTATGGGATATTAATCCACCTAAACTCTATGACGGATCTTACCCTATGTTCCATGACAAAGGAATGATCGGTGGGCTTTTAAAAGGTCTGTTTGGTTACAACGGTGATCCTAGCGCTATTGAATTATTAGCATGGATAACCACAGTACTTGGCCTAGGGTACATGTGGAAGGAGGCATCAGCATCCAAATGAAAATAAGATATTTAACTATTGTCATAGGCTTCTTAGGTTTTTTATTGATGCAGGGCTGTGAAGATGACCCACTCCTGGCCCCTCAAACAGGTTCAGAAGAAGAAGCAGGGAGTTATGGTAATATTGCTCCACTTCAAGATATAGATAAGGATACTAAGGATAAAAATCCTGAGATCTTTTAATCAAAATCAATTAGCTCATGCAGTCCTTAAAAATAGCAGTTTTTATCCTAGTTCTTCCACTCACGGTCATTTTCGGAGACGATCACGATATTAACGTGAATGGAACCGTGTACCGAGATGGAGCTGATATTCCTCTTCAAGGCGCAAATGTAATATTTGTCAATAAAAGTAGAGAAGAATTTGGTGCCTCTACAGACGTTAATGGGGAGTATAGCATTAGTAGTGTCCCTAGTGGGAGTTACACGGTAACCATCTCTTTCATTGGTTATGATGACTATCAAAAGAGTGTTTTAATTGAAAGTGGGAAAAGATATAAGATCGATGCCGTTCTGTCTATTGAGCCGATCCTCATGGCAAAACTAGAGATAATCAGTGAGGTCGACGCTCCATATCAAGATCTACCAGGCGCTGCTACCGTCTTGGATATGCAAACCTTAAAGCTAGTGAATCCCATTGGCACTCAGGAAATGTTGGAATATGTGCCTGGGGTCAATGCATTTGCTGATGATGGAATAGGAAATTCNAGGATCAGTATTGGTATCAGAGGTCTTAATCCCAGAAGAAGTTCAAGGGTTCTTATTTTGGAAGATGGCATACCAATTCAGCCGGCACTNTATGTATATCCTAATATGTATTACAATCCACCNGCGGATAGGATCGATCAGATAGAAGTAATAAAAGGTAGCGGGACCATACTCTATGGACCTCAAACCATGGGTGGAGTNATTAANTATTTTACTCGAAGACCAAGAAGTGATTACGGTGGGATACTCAAATTCACTNGTGGTGAAAATNNATACNGAAGCCTATTTGCAGAAATAGGTGGATGGGGAAATGATAAATACAAACCAGAGTTGCAATTGNTGTATAAAAAAGGCGATGGGTTTCGACANAATAATAGTTTTGAGCAGGTTAATGGAACCCTAAAGTTGAACGTTCGTGGTTCAAGNACTAAGAATACTTATATGAAACTGAATTTCAACTATGAGAATTCAAACGCAACCTATACCGGACTTACGCAATGGTCATTTGATAATGATNCAAGATTTAACCCAAAAGAGGATGATAATTTTACGGTCTACAGATCGGCATTTGATCTAATGCAGTCTGAAAAATTAAGTTCCTCCTTGTCAAAGAATACAACTGTATTCGCAAGTTATTTTGATAGGAGGTGGTGGAGAGAGAATGATGTTTTTATAAAGAGCAGTGACCTTGGCCTAGAAAGTCCAGATGCTCAACCGTATTACAGTCCTTTTGACCTGGTACGAGTTGGAAACGATAAGGACAANTTTGGCATACTCAGGACATTCTATGTATTGGGGCTGGAGAGGTCATATAAGATGCAACACCAGACATTTGGTCATCCATCTAAAATGGAGATCGGATGGAGAATTTATTGGGAGAGATTCATTGATGATAGAAAGACTGGTTTCACNTCTGATTCAGTATTTGCAACTGATGCTAGGGAAGGGGTTTATTTTAGAGGGTCAGGAGATTCACTAGAGATCCTTGGTACCAGTCATCACTATGAAACAATNGCTCTTTCTGGCTTTTTGAGTGAGTCCATTGACCTAGGTTCTTGGAGCCTTAGNCCTGGTGTCCGATTAGAATTATTTGAGCAGGAAAGAGTCGATAGAATGCAAGGCTCAATTTATCAGGATAAAACTATTTTTGTCNTATTACCAGGANTGGCNTTTTCTAAGAGCATTGCTGGGATGAATCTTTTTGGAGGTGTTCACAGGGGNTTCACACCGCCATCAAGCGGGGCCTTGAAGATCCTAAATTTTGGAGAGAATTTAGATAATTCAGGGCTAGATCTAGATGCAGAAAAGAGCTGGAATAAGGAGCTAGGNATTAGAGGAACGCTATCGTTAATTGAATATGAATTTGCAGGGTTTCACATTGATATAGAGAATCTTGTAGCTGCAGGCAGGGGAACTGCATTTAAAAATCTTGGGAAGGTCACATCTCAAGGGGTTGAAGCGCGTATGGGTATTACCCTTTCGCAAATATCATTATTACTTCCAGATNTTAACGTTTCTTATGCTTTTCTATCAACAGAGGTCAAGGATGCTACGATCATATCTAATGTCTCAGGTTCATTTGGTTCTGAGATAAGCATCAAGGGTAATGAATTGCCATACTCTCCAAATCATACTCTTACTGCAGGACTTGAATTTAAGCCTGTCACAAATCTTCGATTGAGAACAGACTTTCGCTTTGTAAGTAAGTCATACACTGATTTTGAAAATATAGANATCTTTGATCAGATCGGTGTGACGGGACCAATACCNGAGTACAGCATACTAAATGTCTCTGGTAGTTATCAGTTTAATAAGAGTTTCAAGGTTTTCTTTTCTGGGAAGAATATCACAGATGAGGTTTATATTGGATCTAGATTGCACTCNAACCCTGGACAAAAAGAAGCGAACATTAGCTCGGGAATCATCCCAGGACCCAGAAGACAGGTAAACCTCGGACTAGAATATTCATTCTAGTTAACTAAAAATGATAAATCATGACCTGATAAATTTAAGAGAATTCCAGATTTTAATTGATAATGAGTCTCTATTACAAAAAATTTCTAATCTAACAAGGAGAAGACAAAATGATAAACAAAAGTAAACTTCTTTACATCCTATCATTCATGGTAGCCATGTTCACTGGGTGTGAAGATAACAACGATGATCCTGTTGTAGATACTACGATCGAAACACCGACCTCATTTGTTTTTGAGAGTCGTTTTAGTGAAGGAGAGAGCAGTGTATCATACAATGGTCAAGTTGTAAGGAACCTATTGATCAATGATTTGAAAGGTCAGTTCAAAGGCGGTAACGGAACAAAAGTGTTAAGCATGATGGCTAACGATGATGCTAGTGCACAGATCCTTACCTCCGCTGGTACAACCGTTCAGTCTGCGTATCATGACATATCAACAAGTCATTTAAACGATAGACTAACAGCGGTCTCAAGCATCGTAATACCTGGTTGGGATAAAAATGCAGGTGATTTGCTTGGTGATTGGGCTACAGAACTTGGAACTCTTGAAACCGATGCAACTACAAACGCACACGGACACAGGCTAGATCAACTAGCACAAAAGACATTATGGGGTGCCGTATCTTTCTGGCAAGCTACATCAAAGTACATGTCAAAAATACCAACCGATGATAATACAATGTCAGATGAGGGAGATCCTTACACTGCCATGGAGCATCACTGGGATGAATCTTTTGGTTATTTTGGAGCCGCTCGTGATTACAATACTGGCTATACTGATGATAATGATAGAAAATCTGACCCATATCATGATTCTAATGGAGACGGATCTATTGACTTCAAAACAGAGTATAATGCTGGCTGGGCAGTTACTGCAGCAAAAAGAGATCTGGTTGATGGTGTGAGCGTAGATTATGATTTCACAAAAACAATCATGGATGCCTACCTTGAAGGTAGAACCCTAATTTATAATCAAGCACCTCTTGCTGAAATACTTGCCCAAAGGGATATTATTACAACGACCTGGGAGAAAGTTGTTGCCGCTGTTACCATTCACTACATAAATGATGTGGCAGCAGACATGGCGGCTCTCTATCCAGCTGATACAACAGCAGGTCCTGATTCAGAACTTTCAGCTGACTTGAACAATCACTGGGGAGAAATGAGAGGCTATGCGCATGGCTTATTGTACAATGAACTTGATACAAGAACTATGTCATATGACCAAGTGGTCTCTCTGTTGAATGTCATGGGAACTGCACCTGTATATCCATCTGCAGGAGAAACGGCATTTTATACCTATCACGGTATGCTATTGACCTCTGCAAAGACAATGCTACAAGAAGCTTATGGCTTCTCAGATGAGCACATGGCAAACTGGTAGAGCATATAGTATCTATCTTATAAATAAAATAAGGGTTCTTATAAACTAAGAACCCTTATTTTTTATCTGTCACAAATTCTTGCTTTGAACAGATTAAACAAAATTCAATCTAACCTCATACTCTTTGTAGCCTGCATTTTATCAAGAGTGGTTACTAGCATATATCATATTGAAGACATTGATAGTCTAAGGTTCGCACTTGCTATTCAAGAGTTCAGCATTATCAAACTTCAACCACATTTTCCAGGTTATCCTGTGTTCTGTTTTTTTTCAAAAATCCTCTTTTTTTGTACGAACAGTATTGGGGTCACTTTCTCCATTATAGGTGGTGTCTCGATATTTATTATAATCTATTTCATATTGAGATTGGCAGATATTGAATTAAACACATTCAGAGGAGTTTTTTGTTCAGCGCTGATCTTTTTTAATCCTCTGTTATATATTATGAGCAATAGATATATGCCCGACCTATTTGGAGCAGCAATCGCATTGACTGGAATCTATTTTTTAATTTCGGAGAAAAATTTCAAGTGGTCTGTTGCGATAGGATTCTTTTTAGTTGGAACTCTAGCGGGAATACGATTGTCTTACTTGCCATTAATGATCATACCCATTTTAGATGGGTTGAAAAAAATTCGTCAAAAAAAATATCTGCTTCTCTCATTCAGTCTGGGAATCTTTATTTGGCTTATCCCATTGATATGGATAACAGGAATAAATGATCTCTTTTCAGCGGCCTTCAAACAAACGATTGGGCACTTTACGGATTTTGGTGGTACTTCAATCACCGAAAATAACTGGGAGATGCGATTATTAACATTTTTCAGATCTATATGGTCAGATGGTCTTGGTGGTTATTGGTTTGGTAGACATTGGATCACGCTCATCTTATCAATAGGGCTTATTTATTTTACCTTTTCAAGTACACGTGTTATTGTCAATAATATCAAAAACGATAGAATTACACAATTGATGCTTTTCAGTATGCTAGCATACGCGGTCTGGATCTTGCTATTTCAAAACGTGATACATAAAAGTAGGCACGTAATTCCAATCGTCATTGTATTACTCTACTTAATAACAAGTGCTCAAAATATTGTAATATGGAAAGATATAACCTCGAAAGTGGTCTCTTTTAATTTTATGATCTCTTTATTGATCGTCTCAACTGTATTGGCGATACAGCATAAAAGTCCTTCTGCAATTTCCAAATTAAAAGATGACATGATCAGTCTTGATCCTGATAAAACAATAGTTAGTATTCCACTTGTTGAATACTACCTTAAAACACATGGAGTAAAAGCGAATTACATAAACATAAATGATCTGAGTCAGGGAATGGACTCTGATGATCTAAATCATGCAATACTGATTGGAGATCATTCTGCACTTTTAGGTGATAATTATCACATAATATCTGATTCCAGCTATTATCATAATCCATATGTAAATCGAATGTGGCCAGTAATTCATTCATTCAGGTTGCAAAGGTAGAATGAGTCAAAAACAAAAGATTCATATTCTTGGGGGTGGTCCTGCAGGCCTATCGGTAGGTTATTATGGAAAAAAGAAGGGGAAATCAATATCCATTCACGAAAGTTCAAAATATATTGGTGGAAATTGTAGGACAATCCAAATAGGCGATTATAGGTTTGATACAGGCGCACATAGATTCCATGATAAGATCTCCGATGTAACAAATGAGATAAAGCAATTGATGGGCGATCATCTAGTAGAAGTACATGCCCCGAGTAAAATATACTTTAATGGTAAGATGATTGATTTCCCATTGAACTTTCAAAGTGTTATTAAAAGTCTAGAATTATCTAAAATTCTTAAGATACTATTTGAGAATGCATTTAATGTTTTCAAATATCAAAGTAATTATGAAAACTTTGAGAAGTTAGCATACGCTAAATATGGAAAGACTCTATCAGATCTTTTTTTAATAAACTATACTGAAAAATTATGGGGGACTGAAGCAAAGAGGCTTCAAACCACTATTTCAGGTGACCGACTGAAACATCTGAGTATCTATACCGTGATCTTTGAAATGATATTAAAGAATTTTAAGTCAAAGCATCTTGAGGGGGCATTTTATTATCCCAAATTTGGCTATGGAACAATATTTGATAAAATGGCCAATTATATTGGTTTTGAAAATATTAAGTTGGATTCAAAGGTTGTTAGAATCATTCATGATGGTAATAAGATCAAAGAAATAGAATATGAAAATAGCAATTCCTCTCAGGTTGAATATGTCATAAATACTTTGCCAATAACATCCATTATTAAAATGATGGAACCATTGCCTTCAGATTCTCTTCTTCAAAAAGCAAAAAGTTTCAAATTCAGAAATCTAAAACTTTGTATTCTGACCTTGGACATTCCGTTTGTATCAAAAAATGCATCCATTTACTTTCCTGAAAAGTCCAATCCCATCACAAGAATATATGAGCCAAAAAATAGAAGCCATCACATGGCTCCAGAGGATAAAACATCATTGGTTATTGAGATTCCATTTACCCTGGGAGATAATATAGATTGCATGAATGACGATGAAATAATAGATATGGTAAAATCAACGTTAACAAAGAAAAAATTATTTAAGGGCTCTGATGTAATAGATTCTAAATTATTTAATATTAAAAATGCATATCCCATTCTTGAGATTGGCCAAGAAAAAGAGCTAAGAATGCTAATTGACTATCTTCAATCATTCAAGAATCATCAACTAATAGGTAGGAATGTTGAGTTTAAATATTTGCACACTCATCACATAATATGGAAAGCGAGAATGCTAATTGAAAATTTGGAATCTTGACTAAACCTGTAGAGCAATTGGCTTAGATTTAGTTGCCCTCATTACGATATTATTTTGATTCCATACCATTGACAGTGCATTCAAAAGATGATTGATGTCATCTTTTGTGTGCTTTGGTGTCACTGTGATGCGTAGTCTTGCACTATCCCTAGGAACTGTAGGGTAAAAAATTGGTTGTATGTAGATATTATGGTCATCAAGAAGTTTTCTTGAATAGGCTTTTGCTTTCGATGTACTATANGCTAATAATGGTATTATATGACTGTCGCTATCAACAAAAGGAATCTTTAAATCCGTCAATCTATTTCTGATATACTTAGCCTTATTAAAAATATCTTCTCTTTTTTCATCAAGACCTTCAACTATTGATATGCTCTTTGAGGAAGCAGCTGCGATTGAGGGCATCATCGATGTAGTAAAAATAAAACCTGGTGCAAAAGATCTTATAAAATCTATCATGGTGTCATCTCCAACGATATAACCACCTATTTGTCCAAAACCTTTCGCTAAAGTACCATTTATAATGTCTATATCATTTGAAACTCCGTTCTTGTACGCAACTCCTCGTCCTCCGGCACCATAGAGTCCAACAGCATGGACCTCATCTAGGTAGGTAAGTGCATCATATTTTTTTGCCAGGGCAACGTAATCAGAGATATTTGTTTCAGTACCATCCATGGAATACAAAGACTCGAAAACAATTATTTTTGGTATATTTTTTTCAGTTGATTTCAATAATTCTTCAAGATGATCAAGGTCGTTGTGTCTAAATATTGAACAATCAGCTTTTGAATTTTTTATACCCTCAATTAATGAAGCGTGGTTCAACTCATCTGAGAAAACTTGGATTCCCTTTAAACGTTTGCATAGCGTCGCTAATGTTGTTTGATTTGCAACGTATGCAGAAGTGAAAATGAGACCTCTTTCCCTTTTGTGAAATTTTGCAAGATCAGATTCTAACTGATTATGATAGGGGGTAGATCCTGAAATGTTTCTCGTCCCACCAGAGCCTGTACCAACAGTTTTAATGATTTCAATCATTCTATCAATAACAGCGGGATGGTGACTCATGTTCAAATAGTCATTTGAGCACCAAATAGTTGTGTTGCTATTAAAACTTTCTTGAAATTTGGATTCTCCAGAGAAATCTATTTCTGTAAATGGGAAACTCTCCTTACGCCTGTATATAGGGGTAAAGGTTCTTCCAAATCCATTTGACTGGAATTCGTCCAACTGATTTTTAATGATTTTTTTATAATTCATGATTTCATTTTATGTTTTAGATAGAATGGAAATATAATTAGACTCGCCAGTCGAAATTACGAACAATACTTTAATTTTAACAAATACAAGTGTCAAAAAAAATAAATACAATTTCAATTGTTTCTAGAGCAAGTGCTTTAGCAATGATTCAAGCCAAAATGGTTGGAACTAAGATAAAGGAATCTTGGCCAGAGATATCTATTGTTTATCATACAACCAAGACCAATGCTGATATTGATACAACCATTAACATTTCAAATCCTGGAGAGGTGGGGATTTTTACAAAAGATATCAGCAGGAATATTATCAGTGGTAAGCACGACATTGCTGTTCATTCATGGAAAGATCTTCCAGTTGAACCCTCCAGTGAGACAGAGATAATCGGAACTCTTTCAAGAGGAGACATGAGAGATGTTTTGATCATGAAACGGAATACGGCATCTCTAGAGTATAAAGAGAATATAAGTGTCCTTACATCCTCACCTAGAAGAAAATTTAACCTTGGAAGAATCCTTCCAAATATTATTCCAATTAAGTTTAAAAAGCTTAATTGCCTTGACATTCGGGGTAACATTGAAACAAGGCTCAAAAAATTCAACTCTGGAAATGCCGATGCAATAATTTTAGCCAAAATTGCTCTTGATCGCTTATTAGAGAAGGGTGACAACCAAACTAGAGACTTTATAAAAGGCATTATAAATAATAATAATTGGTCAATATTGCCTTTATCATTATTCCCAACAGCGCCAGGCCAAGGCGCAATAGCAATTGAAGCTAAAAAGGGCAGGGATGAGCTAAATGAAATTATAGACAAGATAAATTTTTTAGATGCTTTTCAAAATGTTCATGAAGAAAAAGTTACTTTATCAAATTATGGAGGAGGCTGTCATCAAAAAATAGGTGTCTCAGTATGGAATGAGAAAGATACAAGGTTTATGTCCTTAATTGGTAAAACTGACAAAAACCGGTTACTAAATTTCTTTGGACCAAAGGAACAATCTAATAGAAATAGTGTAGCCAACGACCTTAANCTTATNTATCCATTAAANAAAGATAAAAAAATCTTTNAAAGAAATAGTNTCAATAATTCTGCTAAAATTAAAAGTATAAGAAAAAGTATAATTTATTTAAGTAGAAAAAATGTACTTGATGATATTACAAATATCCATTCATCAAATATCATTTGGTCCAGTGGAATTAATTGCTGGGAATATGCTGTTTCTAATGGATACTGGGTCAATGGAACGAGTGATAGCTTTGGCGAAAAAGAAGACAAAAATATAGGAAACTTTATTCCAANAGATACACCAAGCTATAAGCTAAGCCATGAAAGATCAAAAGGAGACATTCATACACTCATACCAGCTTATAAACTTAGCTTTCAAAAAGAAGTGTTGAACAAATTATATTTAGAGAATAGAACACACTTTTATTGGATGAGTCCGATTCAATTTGATATTATTATAGAACACTATCCAGAAATCATAAATAAGGAACATAGCTGCGGTTTTGGGAGAACATACGACCACATAAAAGAAAGATTACCCGAAGGTAAGAATATTTCTCGATTCCATTCCTATAAAAGTTGGCTTGCATTTCAGAAGGGAAACCATAAAAATGAATAAGAGATTTCATAACGCTTTGAATCAAGTACCACAACCCATTCCTCCTATCTGGTTTATGAGGCAGGCTGGTAGGTATCATACGCACTATCAAGGTCTTAGAAAAAAGTACTCATTTGAGACACTTTGCAAGAATCCGGAACTNGCNACTGAGGTTGCATGTGGACCTATTAATGATTTTGACTATGATGTTGCTATCCTTTTTAGCGATATTCTATTTCCTCTCGAATTATTTGATCTTGAACTGAGTTACAACCCCGGACCAAAATTTGGCAATTATTTAGGNCCATCTGATGTAAAAAAGAAAGTTGACGAAAGTAGAGTTGAAGAGCATTTGCAATTTCAATCAGAAGCAATGAGCCTCACCAAAAACAGGCTCCCAAAAGATAAAAGTCTTGTAGGCTTTATTGGTGGTCCTTGGACCATAATTTCATATGGACTTAACCTTAACAGAGAATCTGCAGTTGATGTTCTTTCAGTAGAACCATTTATTGAAAAAATACTATATGATAAGTTGATCCCTATTCTAAAAAAGAATATAGAGATGCAAATTCACGCAGGTGCAGAAATAGTATATATTTTTGATACGAATAGTAAGCAGCTGACAGAGAATTACTTTATTGATAGATATCTTAAAGTTGTTAATGAGGTACTATTTAAATCATTTCCTAATNGAATAGCCTATTTTTCAAAAAATGAAGCATTTTATAACCAAAGTATTTTACAAGAAAATTTCAAAGGGCTTTCAGGGAAAGTATTTCCTATGGAAGAAGGATTCTGCTCATATTTAAAAGAAACAAAAGAAGGATTTGTTCAAGGCAATTTTTCACCAATCTCATTACTGAAACCACATGAAGATTATCTTACTGACTTCAATCTTTTCTTAACAAAAATGAAAGGTTTGTCAGTATCAGAAAGATCTGGATGGATATGCAGTCTAAGTCATGGTGTATTACCAAAAACTCCTGAGATCAATGTTAGACATTTCATTCAAACGATTCGTGAACAATTTGAAGGGGAAAATTAGAATTGAAAGGTTTTGAGCCAAATTATCAAGATAAAGTTGGAGTATTGATTACAAATCTAGGTACTCCAGATAACCCTGATAAAAAAAGCCTNAAGAGATATTTGAAACAATTTCTCTCTGATAAGCGCGTGGTCGATTATAATCGAGCTATCTGGTATCTTATACTCAATGCCATTATTTTAAATATAAGACCTAAAAAGTCTGCCAAGTTATACAAATCTATTTGGACTGAAGACGGATCTCCTTTGCTAGTAAATATGCAAGGTATTATCAATAAACTGAAAGATAAGTATGGCAATCTTCATTTTCAGTTAGGGATGCGCTACGGAAGTCCATCAATCGAGGATGCACTCAATTATTTTAAGAATGAAAATATTTTTAAGATATTAGTGTTACCCTTATATCCTCAGGCGGGATCGCCAACCAATTCAAGTACATTTGATGAAATATCAAGGGTTCTTAGCAACTGGCCGTGGATACCAAATCTGAGATTTGTTAATGGTTACCACGATCATGCTGAATACATAGCAGCTATATCTAATAGTATAAGAGAAGGGACATCTAATTGCAAAGATATAGAAAAGATAATTTTTAGTTTTCATGGAATGCCAATGCGATATCTCAAAGAGGGTGATCCATATTACTGTTTCTGTCATAAGACTGCCAGGCTAGTGGCCGAAAAACTTGAGTTGAGTGAAGATAAATATATAATGGCTTTTCAATCAAGATTTGGGAATGAAGAGTGGTTACAGCCTTATATAGATGAAGAAATTGTAAAATTTGCGAAAAATGGAGTCAAAAATCTTCAT
This sequence comes from Fidelibacterota bacterium, assembly GCA_002698235.1. Lineage (GTDB taxonomy): Bacteria > Fidelibacterota > Marinisomatia > Marinisomatales > UBA1611 > NZWG01. Next base: position 14,068 of record NZWG01000008.1, read on the forward strand.
GTGATATCTCCTGGGTTTAGTGTTGATTGTTTAGAAACATTAGAAGAAATAAAAATGCAATATGATGAGCTCTTCAAGGAAAATGGTGGTACTAAACTTGAATATATACCTTGTTTAAACAGTGGAGACGATCATATCAAGCTAATTGATAATATTATTAAAGAAAATATGGATGGTTGGTCAAGTGAGACATAATGCTGAAGAGTGGTTTAAAGAGTTAAGGGGGAAATTAGTCTCAACTCTTGAGGGGCATGAGAGTGTGCAATTCAAGGAAAAAAAATGGAATCACGCAGGAAAGGGTGGAGGACTGATGAGCATAATAAAAGGCGATCTAATTGAAAAAGGAGGAGTGAATATATCGACTGTATCTGGCAAGTTTTCTGATAAAATGAAAGAGCGAATACCAGGAGCGAAGGAAGATCCTTCATATTGGGCAACAGGAATAAGTGTAGTTTTACATCCAAATAATCCAAACATACCCTCTATGCATTTTAATACAAGATATTTATCAACAACTCAAACATGGTTTGGAGGAGGAATTGATATTACTCCTTGTCTTGAATTTGAAAAAGAAGCCCAAAACTTTCATAATAACTTAAAAAGTATGTGCGATAAGCATGACAATGATTATTATCCAAAATTTAAAAAATGGTGCGATGAATATTTCTTTATTAAGCACAGGAATGAGCCCAGGGGAGTAGGTGGAATATTCTTTGATTATTTAAATGAGGGAGATTCATTATCTGAATTTCAATTTGTAAAAGATGTGGGTCTTTTTTTCCATGACTATGTTGATAATATACTCAAAAAGAATAAAGATAAAACATGGGATGACAATGATAAAAAGAAACAATTCATCAAACGTGGAAGGTACGTAGAGTTTAATCTATTATATGATAGAGGAACTAAGTTTGGTTTAGAAACTGGCGGGAATGTTGATGCTATTTTGATGTCAATGCCTCCACAAGCAAGTTGGAAATGATAAATGGGCAATATTTACCAGTGGGTCAAAATTGTCCATATCATGTTTGTAGTTGCTTGGATGGCTGGTTTGTTATATCTACCAAGAATATTCGTTTATCATTCTATGGACAATATCAAGGAGGATACTTCCAAGATTTTTGAAATAATGGAGTATCGTTTGTTTTATTATATCATGTATCCATCAGCAATAATCGTATGGATTACAGGAATTTATATGGCTCATGTTCTAGGATTATATGGATGGCTTATAGCTAAATTTTGTTTTGTTTTTATTCTTACAGGTTATCATGTGAATCTGGCAAAATATTTAAAGGATTTTGCCAATGGAAGGAATAAAAAGAAGACTAGATTCTTTAGAATAATCAATGAGGTCCCATTTTTGATCATGTTTTTTATTCTAATATTTGTTATCATAAAACCTGATATGTGATGAGAATAAAATGAAAATTACTAAAAGAGAATTTCCAAAGACTAGATTAAGAAGGGCTAGGATGAAATCATTTTCAAGGAAAATGGTTTCAGAGAATAGATTAAGTAAAAATGATTTAATATGGCCAGTCTTTTTAACGGAAGGAACAGATAGAATATTAGATATTGAAACAATGCCTGGTGTCCACAAGTATTCTGTTGATATGATACTTAGGGAATTACAAAAACCCGTTGATCAGGGACTTAATGCGATAGCGTTGTTTCCTAGTATTGAAGATGAAAAAAAAGACGAACAAGGATCTAATGCATTCGAACCTGATAATCTAATATGTACAGCTATTAGAGCAATAAAAGAAGTATACCCAAGCCTAGGATTGATATGTGATGTAGCCTTAGATCCATATACTGATCATGCCCATGATGGTATAATATACAAGGGGCAGGTGGACAACGATAGGTCATTAAAAAAATTGGTCAAACAGTCCTTATTACTTTCCGATGCAGGTTGTGATATTTTAGCACCCTCTGATATGATGGATGGAAGGGTCGGGATAATTAGGGATGCGCTTGAAAAGAAAGAGCACCATGATGTGATGATAATGTCATANGCAGTGAAATATGCTTCTGCATTATATGGCCCATTTAGAAATGCAGTAAATGCGGGTAAATTAATCGAACCAAGCGATAAAAAATCCTATCAAATGAATGTTTCTAACAGTTTTGAGGCAATGCATGAAATTGCAATGGATGTTAATGAGGGNGCAGATATGATAATGATAAAACCAGGCTTACCATATCTAGATATCATAACTAAAGCAAAAGATNCCTTTGGAATGCCTACTTACGCATATCAAGTTTCAGGTGAATATTCGATGATCAAATCAGCAGCTAGAAATAACTACATNCAAGAAGAAGAGACAATTCTTGAAACAATGCTTTGTTTTAAAAGAGCAGGTGCAGACGGTATTTTTACATATTTNACACCCTATCTATTAAACCTATTAGATTAAAATAGCTATTGATGTAGTNAGATACATTTGTCGCTGATTAAAAATATTCTTTGATATTGATTATTGGTTTTTTAANTTATTAATGAGATTAGGTCTCAATANCAATAATTACATATAAATTAAATGGACAAGGATATTTAATGCTTCGATTGTATGATGAAAAACCAATATCAATATTTTTGAGAGAAAATGATCGTAGGATCAGTGTTGAATTTTGTAATATTAAATTGAAAATGAAATCCTGTCAGTTTCAGCTCTTTCACCGATATTTAGGAGGTGTAAGTCAGAAAATAAATGAAGATACANACTCTGTTGAACTNCTTTTAGTAAAAGATAGTCTTAATGTTACAATATCATTNCATCATTTTTTTCAGTTGAATAATGCAGTTAAAACTGTGATGTCAAATAAGTTTGGCAAGGACTCAATATTATTCAATTAAAAGTTAAATTTTAGTATTCAGAAATCTGATTATTTTACAAATGNTTGGTATGCACTAAGAATTGAGAATAAGACTCTATGTTCAGATACCAATTCAAATAAAAGATATCATAGTTTCTTGAGTATTAGTATCATAAAAAATAATAGTTAGTACTTTTTAGAGGCNAACAATGAAATCGATCTTTTTTTTATTAATAAGTCTTAATATCTTTATTTCATGTGATCAAGGGGTAAGTTTAAATGAGAGGCATCTTCTAGAACAAAAATTAGACGCCTTTAAATTTTTAAGCGATTATCATCACCAGCTACATATAATGATAGGGGAAGAGGCAGGTAATAAGACCAAGGCTTTCGATGAATTCAAAAATGCACCAATTATAAAGAAAAATAATGAACTATTGCCAGTATATAATGCCATTCTAAGAATTAAAGATGTTAAAACTGACCAAGTAAATGTAAAACGTTTGGATGATCTTGTGGATTACTATCAGTCAGGTCTTTCAATCCAGATCGAGGCAATTCTCAGAGGGGTAGGATACAAGGAAAACCTTGATATGGATACGGTTATGGAACTTTACGATGAGNTAACAAAAATGAGTAACTAAAATTCTATTTCGACACCACCTACAGGTATGAAACTAAAATAGGCTGTTTCTAGAATATCTTGTTTCTCTCTACTCCAAAAGTATGTTTCAATATTTTTTCTATTGTAGGCGTTCCATAATTCAATATAGGTGATAATGTTGCCATATTTCATTTTCTTCCGTCGCTCGTATCTTAAAAATAGATTATGGTAAATTGGAGTTCGAGACCGATTAAATTCATTATAAAAAAGTACTTCTTCATCATCTAAATTTGAATTTACTAGGTCAATCTTCGTGTAGGGTCTACCACCAAATAATGACCATCTAAGAGATATCTCCCACCTAGAACTTGGCCTATATCCCCCAACTATGTTAAAGAGATATTCATAATTATTATTTCGATTACGTTTCACACCTAGTTGATCATGATAAGTAGATTTGTATATCGTGCCTCCAATAAGTCCGTAAAAATTGGTAGCTCTTTTTTTCTCAAAGAGTAGTTCAACCCCAGTTGTCTTTGCTTTACCATTTGAAACAATATTTCTATAGGTTCTTAGTTGGTCTAATAAAAAAGTAGGATCAGTAAATATTTGATTCCTTTCCATCATTGGAGCATTATTATACTTTTTTTCATAGACTGACATAGAAAATTTTGTACTACTTGTAATTAATTTTTCAAATGTTAATGAATGTTGTGTNGTATTTATGGACTCTAGATTATTTTCTTCAANCACACTGAGATATTTTTCCGGTGGATTTTGATAGTATCTTCCCGAATTAATAATAATATTGCCCCAGCCCTTACTAAATGAAAAGTCTACATTTATCCTTGGAGCAATTAAGATCTCTCTTTCAAAGTCATTCCAATTAAATCTAGAGCCAATTGAGATTAATACTTTTCTAAACAAAATTGATTTTATGCTTATAAAACTAGACAGATTAGTTACTAGTACATCATTTTTTGAATTCACATTATTCAAAAAGAAATCATATTCAAGGTTTCGATTTTGTATCTCAAATCCAAATGCACTGCTCAAGATCTTATTGAACTGAATATGATTTATTTGTCGAGCATTAAATGTTCTGAAAATGTCATTAGTACTAAGGCTAATTGTATCCGATTGATTTTCGTAGAAAGTGGCATCAGCATTTTGTTTTGAAATTGAAATAGATGTATTGGAGTATGCATTTTGGTTCCAAATATGCCTATGCCCTAATCCAATTGTATTTTGTTTATTTTTTACATTGCCATAAGTATCCTCTCCAGCTGATATGGATTCTTCTTTTTTTCTTTCATAAAGACTGTTTCCATTNACTAACAAAATTGTAAAAGCATCATAATGACTCGGGCTATACTTTAATTTTCCTTGTAGATCATCATAGCTGGGCAGACCACCTCCAGCATTGATTGCATCAGATATTAGATCAAGGTAACTCCTTCTATATGAACCAATGAAAGTAACATCATGTAATAATGAGCCTTCAATTAAACTCCCAGCTCCACCCATACCGATGGAAACATTACCCGCAAGTGAATCTTTTTTACCATCTCTATAACTTATATTTCCATAGCTTGAGAGTTTATTTCCAAATTCTGCAGGGAATCCGTTACTAAAAAACTCAATGTCGTCTACCATTTCAGTATTAATCATTCCTATTGGACCATTAGATCTTCCATCTGGAGTATTGAAGTGAGAGATACTTGGAATATGAATATTATCAATCACAAACCCATTTTCTGTTGGGCCACCACCTCTCACTAGCATATCCTGTCTATTTTCACCAACACTTGCTACACTTGGCAATGCATTTAAAATTCGAGAAATTTCTTGTCCTGAACCAGGTGCTCTCCTTATTTCATCATTATTGAAAGAAATAGAATTATACTGATCAACACTAGTTTTTGAAAAATAACTTTGTGTTACCATCACACCTTCATAATTGATAATGGCAGGATTTAATTCTATTTTCAAAAATTCGTAAGCATTATCTCTAACCCAGATATCAGCGACGAATTTAGATTCATATCCCATATAGGATACTGAAATCGAATAAAATCCATTTTCAAGTTCTGAAATGAGAAAGTCCCCGTTTTTATCTGAAATCACTCCTTTAATGGTCCCAACTACAGAAATATTTGCACCTTCTAACGGAAGTTGATTTGTTTTGTCAATGATATTACCACTTATCGTTCCTTCAGAATGAGATAAGGATTGAAATAATATCAATGAAATAATGACGTATTTCATTGCCATGATAATCTTAATAATTATATTTTAATTTATATATAAGAACCTATTGATAAAGCTAGTTGGCTAGCTCAAAACTAGGTTTGATTAAATTAAATTTTAAAAGTTATCTCTCAACATTTTCTTTAATTCTGCCTCATGCATCTCTTCTGCAGCAATTTGAGTTCTAGCAAATTCTTCTAACATTATAGAACCGTCTTTAACGTTTTTTAAGAGTTCATAATATGATTTTATTGCTTCTCTTTCATGCTCAAGGCATTCATTTAATATGTCCTCAGTTGAATGTTTATGCGTTTCAAGGAGGTCGCTTATTTTTAATGTAGGATGTTCTCCTAGGCTTGTAACGTGCTCACCAACTGCTTCTGCGTGTGCTAAGGATTCTTGTGCTTGTTCTCTTAGCCACTGAACAACTGATAGTCTATATGGACCTTGTACCATAAAAGCATAGTGTGTGTATTTTACAACTCCAGCTAATTCGTGTTCTAAAATTTTATTTAACGAATCCAGAACTTCTTTATTATCCATTTGATGACTTTTCCATTTTTAATTAGTTAATAATTCTACTGTATTATGCCTAAAAGCTTACAACAAAATTAATAGATAAATAAAATTAGTCTGTATTGGTTTTGTAAAACAATTGCTATAGTTTTATTTTCGATCGTTAATTCAAAAACATTACTTTTATATGGTTATATCAGAACGAAAATTAGAAGAAAGAAAAATGCGTCAGAANCGTATTCTTGAGGGTGCTCTAAGTGTTTTTAAGGAAAAGGGTTTAGATGGTGCAACTATGGATGAGATAGCAAATACTTCTGGCTTTGGNAAGGCGACGCTCTATTANTATTTCAAATCTAAAGAAGAGGTTTTTTCAGCAATTTTAGTAGATGGATGGCAAAATATATGGGAATCTTTAGANCCAGTCATTGCGGAACAGGATTCACCAAGAAAAACATTTGTAAATGTATTAATCAAAATTGCAGAAAATGCTCAGAATCGTCCAGGGCTATTTGAATTCCTATTCAATGTACCGAAGACCATAACATTAGATGATCAACCTTGGAAAGATTATCAACACAGATTNTATGCAATCCTCCAAGGGTTATTAGAAGATGGTGTAAANAAAGGAGANTTNCCAAAAGTTNATCCAAAGTTAATGTTTAAAGCATTGGGTGGTTTGTTTATGGGACTNGTTTTTATGGGAAATAGAGATGAACCTGTTTCTGAAAAAGAGGTTGAAAGNCTNCTGAATGAATTAATAACCGAGCCCAATATAGAAAGTTAAAACTTTTATTAATTAATTTAAGATACGAGTTAATAAGCTTGCTAAAATTGAAACCAAAATGGATTGAATCGTGGGCTTTGATCTATAAAGAGGGTGGTGTAAAATTATTATTCAGGGATAAAGGGTGGAAAGTAGTTCTATTATTTTTTGCGTTTTATTTAGTAAGAGATACTATTTTGTATATTTTAATACCATGGCTTGGTTACAGTCATTTCAACTCCTGTTTTTAAATCTTAAGAAATAAATAAGTTATCCATAGTTCTTTTAATCAGTCTCTAGTTGGTTGTAATTCAAAACTGTAATTCCACTTTGATATTCAATAAATTGTATTTTAAATGCCATATACATCTCAGTGTCGTATTTTAGTATGTATATAAATTCTGGATTGGTTACACTTACTTTATGTACTGTCATATCATACGTTAGCACTTCATTCTCACCACCATATTTAAACGTATTGTTATCTGCGATGACCATACTATTAAAATCAGAAGGGATACCTGAAATATTATTGTAATTAAGACTTTCATAAACAGCAACTTCAGCATCACCCATTACTATACTAGGCATATTATAGTTTTCTGCATCAATGATGATTGAAAGATGCCATATATCATTTGAACTAACTTCAATTCCATCA
>NZWG01000070.1 GCA_002698235.1 Fidelibacterota bacterium
AAATTTATTGACTTATTCTTTTTCATACCAATGAATTAATGTGATATAGTTTAGTATTTAATTACGTTTTGTTTTTAATCTTTAACCCTTAAAACATTAATAAAAAGACAGTTTAACATGTCCACAGAATTTCTATCACGTCATATTGGCCCTCGAGATAATCAAACAAAGGAAATGCTAACAGAGTTAGGATTTTCAACAATTGATGAAATGTCACAGTCTGTTATCCCTAAAGATATTCTGTCAAATTCTAGCTCAAACCCTTTCCCTTCATTGTCAGAGATAGATGCAATTAATAAATTGAAAAAAATCGCGAATGAAAATTCTAACGTAAGATCGTTCATAGGAATGGGCTATTACGGAACGTTCACTCCAGCAGTAATTCAAAGAAATATATTTGAGAATCCGGGCTGGTATACCCAGTATACACCATACCAAGCTGAAATAAGCCAAGGGCGACTCGAAGCCCTACTAAATTATCAGACAATGATCTGTGACTTAACAGCATTGCCTATCTCGAATGCATCATTGCTTGACGAAGCAACAGCAGCAGCAGAGGCAATGGTGATGTTTTTTAATAACACAAAAGAGAAATCAAGATTGACTTTTTTAGTTTCACATCTTTGCCATCCTCAAACTATCGATGTTTTAAAGACCCGGTCTGAGCCATTTAACATCGAATTAAAAATCACTGAAATTGGACATGCAGATTTTGATGATAGCGTCTTTGGAGCAATTCTTCAATATCCAAGTACAAATGGTTCGATCAATAATTATACAGAATTATGTGCCACTGCTCATGCGAATGGCTCTTTTGTCTGTATGGCAACAGACCTCCTAGCTCTTACTTTACTAAAACCTCCTGGTGAAATGGGTGCAGATGCTGCAATTGGGAATGCGCAAAGATTTGGTGTCCCAATGGGCTTTGGGGGACCTCATGCTGCTTTTTTCTCAACAACAGAGAAATTTAAACGAAAGATCCCAGGTCGTATTATAGGAGTATCAAAAGACATGTTTGGGAATCATGCATTACGAATGGCTCTTCAAACAAGAGAGCAACATATTCGAAGAGAAAAAGCCACATCCAATATATGCACTGCCCAGGTCCTGCTAGCAATTATCTCTGGAATGTATGCTGTATATCATGGACCAAAAGGCCTAACTAAAATTGCAAAAAGAGTGAACCAACTAACCAACCAGCTTGCCGCTTCCCTATTAAAAGCTGGCTATGTATTAGAAAGTAATGCATTTTTTGATACTATTACTTTTAAAGCTTCTGGGTGGCAAGATAAGGCGCAGTTAATGAGATTGAATTTCCGAGATTTCGGTGATAACATGGTTGGGATATCGTTAGATGAGACTACAACAGAATCAGATATTCAAAAAATACTTTCTGTATTCAATGCAAAAGAAGGTTCAAAGTCTGATTCTTCAATTCCTGATGATCTAATTAGAAAGTCTTCTTTCTTGAATAATCCCATTTTCAATGAATATCAATCAGAAACCGAGATGCTAAGGTATATGCACAAACTTGAGGTAAAAGACCTAAGTCTAAATACAAGCATGATCCCTCTTGGCTCCTGCACTATGAAACTAAACGCAACTACAGAAATGATCCCAGTTACTTGGCCAGAGTTTTCTAACATCCACCCGTTTGCACCTAAAGATCAAATCAAAGGTTATGAAAAATTGATTAATGAACTAGGCAACAGGCTAGTTCAAATCACTGGATTTGATTCTATTTCAATGCAACCAAACTCAGGTGCACAAGGAGAGTATGCTGGTCTGATGGCAATTAGAGCTTTTCATAAATCCAATGGTGATTTAAATAGAAATATATGCCTTATCCCATCCTCAGCACACGGTACAAACCCTGCTTCAGCCATTATGGCTGGGATGAAAGTGGTGGTAGTTGAGTGTGATGCACAAGGCAATATTGATGACAACGACCTTCAAGAAAAAGCAAATGAATATAACAAAGATTTGTCTGCGATTATGATCACTTACCCATCTACCCATGGAGTTTTTGAACCCACAATAAGAAAGCTCTGCAAAATAGCTCATAATAATGGAGGCCAAGTATATATGGATGGCGCAAATCTAAATGCACTGGTGGGCTTATGCGAGCCTGGTGATTTTGGAGTCGATGTCATGCACATTAACCTGCATAAAACATTTTGCATTCCTCACGGTGGTGGAGGTCCTGGAATGGGACCAATAGTTTGCAAAGAACATTTATCTCAATTTCTTCCAGGTCATTTTAGTAGAACATCAAGCAAAAGCTCAATCTCAGCAGTCTCTGCTGCTCCGTTTGGAAGCAGTAGTATATTACCTATATCTTGGGCCTATATAGAGATGATGGGTTTTAAAGGACTTAGAAAAGCAACTCAGGTTGCAATTTTAAATGCCAATTATTTAGCAAAAAAGCTTAAGGATCACTATCCAATTTTATACCACGGACACAGTGGCTATCATGCCCACGAGTTCATCATTGACATAAGACCAATCAAACGCGATTCAGGAATAAGCGAGGAAGATATTGCAAAACGATTGATGGACTATGGTTTCCATGCACCAACAATGTCTTGGCCTGTACCAGGGACAATGATGATCGAACCTACTGAGAGTGAATCTAAATCTGAGCTGGATAAATTCTGTGAAGCAATGATATCAATNAAAAAAGANATAGATGATGTNANCTCNGGANAACTTGANCCNNATGANAACCCANTAAAAAATGCACCNCACACNGCAGAACANGCTCTNTCTGATGAATGGAATCATCCNTANTCTNGANCAAAGGCCTGCTTNCCAATGGANTATCAAAAAGAACATAANTACTGGCCTACNGTTGGNAGANTAGACAATGCTCATGGAGATAGAAANTTNATCTGNACATGNCCTGANATNAANGAATACAAAGATAGTTCNGNCTGATTTATNAAATAAACGGTTGATTTATCTTTCATAAGATATTTTNNGTAAATTTTTCNATGAGACANGCAATTCTTATTATTCCTNTTNTNATGNTNNTTTTATCTTGNAANNTTTCAAAANNTNNANATGAAGATTCNCANAANNNATNANTCACNATCTCTNNNCCTGCGAGATCANTCCGTTGTGNATGANTCNGTATTAATAGAGTGTGAAATAAGTNATTCTGAAATGATCACAAAAATAGAACTCTGGGTCAACAATGACTCTACTGGNATTTATGNCNTNACATATCCATTCTCAATTATTTGGGATACNAGANATCNTGAGAATGGTACTTATGATGTTTTCATCCGATCATATGATCAAGTAGGAACNAAATTTGATAGTGAGACCATTACGATAAACATTAGCAATTTCTTGGTTTATTCTAAGACCTATGGATCAAGCCAAGCAAATGAATTAGGACGATCTATCATGCAAATAAATGATAGCAGCTTCATAATCCTTGGTGAATATGAGGATGATATATTACTTATGAAATCTGATAGATATGGTGCATTGGAATGGCAAAAGTCTTTTGGAGGGAGTCAACTAGATGTTGCAAACCACATAGAACAAACCTCAGATGGAGGTTTCATTATTTCTGCCACAACAGAATCTTATGGACAGGGTGGTAAAGACATCTGGTTGTTCAAGACAGATGCCTCAGGCCTCATACAATGGAATACTTATTTAGGGACACCGTACAATGACAATGCTGGACAAGTTTTAGAAACAGCTGAGGGTGGATTCATGCTGATAGGTGGCAAAGGTAATTCTGATGAAGATAGTGACATGTGGCTTATAAAGACAAATTCGCAAGGAGACTCATTATGGACAAGGTCATACGGAGGATCACAATATGACATAGGCCATGATATTCTCGTCGATGAGCAGGGAGGCTTTGTTCTTTTAGGAAGTACAGAATCGCAAGGAAATGGCGGAAAAGATATCTGGTTATTTAAGATCGACGAAAATGGGAATGAAGAATGGAACAATACGTATGGAAACGGAAGTGACGATATCGGACAATCCGTTGTCCGTACATATGATGGCGGGTATATGATCAGATATGCAATTAAATCTTATGGATCTGGTAATACCGCAATCGGATTACTAAGACTTGGCCAAGGTAGAGACGAGATTTGGACAAGAACTATTGGTGGAAGCACCGGTATCCCAGGAAAAAGCTTACAGAAAACAAGTGAAGATGAGTATGTCACTTCGTGCAGTCTATTTGATAACGGAAACAATTCCTATGATGCTTACATCATAAAAATTAATGATAGTGGTGATATAATTTGGGATGCAAACTTTGGTGGCACAGAGGATGATAAAGCTAGATCGTTGGTTCAAACCTTTGATGGAGGATATGCCATTACTGGAAGTACAAAAAATTACGGGAATGGAACTAAACTTGATTCTGATGTTTGGCTTGTCAAAACAGATTCAATTGGATTCTCTAGAAACTTTGAAGAATAGTTTCTGTCAGTAAAATATTAACTTATTTCAATAGTAACATTTTTTTGGACTGACTAAAGCCTGTTGACCTCATTTGGGTAAAATAAACTCCAGAGGCAACACTCATTCCTGAGTCATCAGTTCCATCCCAACTTATAGAATGATACCCGTAATCTTGCTCCTGATTAACTAGAGTTTTTATTTCTTGACCTAATACATTATAGATAGATATCACTACTTTAGAACTTTGTGGCAGGCTGTAATCCATTCTTGTCACCGGATTAAATGGGTTTGGATAGTTTTGCCCTAAAGAAAATTCTTCAGGTATGCTGGATAAAATATTTTGAGACATTGACTCTACATATTCTTTGTCACCAGCAATAATTTTTATATCATATACATCATTTAAGTTATTTGAGACTCTCACTTCTTGATTTAAAAAATTAAATGTGACTTTTCTTTCATTGATATCCACAATACCAAAATGAATATTTTCAGGTAAAAAACCTATCTGACCTGATGAAATCATGAACTCGTCCCCAAGGTCATTTAACCTTACGTTCCAAATACCATTGAAATTATCTAGGCCCCTTATGTCCCTTATGTAATTGAAATCGGTTGATCCATCTAGATCCATTGCTATAGATATGTTCTTTTCAATATCTGGATAGATGGGAGTATCAAATATCCCTTGTCCATTACTTGCATGCTTTCTTCTTCCAAGTACTGCAGAATGATTGATTTGATTCTTACTTTCTAATTTAATATTCAAATACCAGTCACCCGCAGAAACGACTCTTGCCAAAGAAGTATCTTGCTCTTCAAATGGTAAAAGTGTCATCGTAGCCCTTTCACCGGTATAGACCGCATAACCATTCCACGGGTGCAATTCATTTTGCGGCTCGCTCCAGCCCTTTCCACTGCCTGACATTCCATAAGTGACTGGAGTACTTACTGAAGTATCTGCTCGAAAGGTTACGGGAAATGAAAATGGATTGCTCACAAGGTTCCAACCCCTCTCAAGATCAATGACAAATTCATTTAATGGCAATGCAANACTTGTGTCCTCTTGGAACAAAACAGCTTCTTTATACTTATGTCTAAACCAGTAAGCCTTCCCTTTTTTTATCTGATTTGCAATTGAATAAGATTCTTTTATTGGCTCCCAAACATAGAAAACATGGCCATCATCTAATTCAGAAAATGCGAGCGATGTGTTCTTTACCTGAGACGGCCAAGACATTAATCGCCACTTCTNTTTTCCAATTCCGTCAGGATAAGCACTGTGTTCATTTGCCATGCTCAACTCAGAATTACTGAATTGAATCTCAGTACTACCATAATCAGAAGTGGAGGAATATGACATATTATCCACACCCACTATGCGTGCTCTAAAATTATTTGGCCCTATCAATGAATCAGGTATTAATACTTCATAATTACTGTTGCTCACCCTAGACATAGGGAAGATTATTTCCTCTGAGCTTCCACCTATTTGAAGGTAAAGATCAGCATCACTGATACCATTCAGATCATAAATAGTGGCGGATANAATTGTTGATTCACCATTTTTTTCAATGATACTTGGGAACTCAAAATCTGATATCACTGGAGGCTCTGCTAGCAGGCTTTGAGTTGCATTAAAGAATCCTGAGCCTAGAGCAAAAGANTCAGAACTAATATCTTTTGAAACTACCCCTCCAATACTATTCACTATTTTAATAGAATCTTTGGTTGTAGTACCCTGACCTATCGGAATATGGGAAAACTGAATCTTATATTCCTGTGAAAAAAGAATGTTTAATATAAAGAACATATAAAACATTTTATTTTCTAGCTTTATTTCTTTTCCAATTGCAAAAATCATTTTATNATCTAAATCACTCTGTAGTTTATAATCATTGTAGAGTCGTCAAGCAAATTCCCTCCAGATTTATTGGTAATCCTGATTTTAAATGAACCATTAACAACAGTATGAACATCTATATTTGCGTTGACACTACAATTTGCCATAATTACTGAGGTAGCAAGTACTTTANTATTANTGATGGTTATGTCTGCATGTTCTGAACCATTCGCCAAGGCTCCATCTAAAGTCAAAGTATGAGATATTTTGTAATTATTCGATGAAATGTCTCCANTACTTGCATCAGCATTTGAAGAAGCTGAAGTGACATTACTTGCATCTAAAATATTCAACTCCGCTGCTTCTGCAGTAACCAATGTTCCTCCTAACTTCAATCCACCATCAGCACCATCATGAGTAGAAATATCCACAGTGACATCTGTATCTGATGCTAATCCTTTTATCTCCATCCCTTTCGTCAGAGTCCCATCGTTCTCTGCAACATAAAAATCTATGCTTCCCTCTTCACCACCAGAGGTAACATCTACAATTGTAGATTGGATTCGACCATATGTTGTAACATTATTTCCAGAATCTTCACTGATAAAATCTATGTTCCCAACTAGATCATTTGTAGCAGGTGATGAACCATTTTTATTTANCTTTATTGTAGATCCATTTGCATCTGCATTTGTATTTAAGATATTTAAAATAGGCTTAGCAGAAACTGAACTCTCAATACTTAAATCAGAACCTGTCATAACCAGATCATCATTCCCATTTTCATCGTATTCAATGGTCCAATCTTCGTTGGTTCCAAACTTTAGTAGTTTATCATCCGGGATAATGGTATGCCCACTAGCGCTTGCAGTTAGAGCCTTAGAAGCTTCAGAGGTACCTAGAGTTGTTACATCTGTATAATTTAATTCTACAGCTGTTGCGGTTACAACTGTACCATCAAGTAAAAGACCATTTGTCCCATCATGAGAAGCTATGTCAAAGTTATAGGATCCATCACTAAAGGTAGTATTCCCTGTAATAGTGGGAGTATTAATCGTGGGTGAACTCAGAGTTTTGTTTGTCAAAGTCTTTGAAGTTGCAGATATATAAGTATCAATATCTGACACAGCAACTTGGACCATAGAACCATTATCGTTAAGAACTACTCTGTCTGCATCGGCTACAGTCGTGCCCGTTGCAGAAGTATTACCATCGATTATATTTAACTCGGCTAAGGTTGTTGCCAAATTATTTGAACCATCATTTAGTGTCCCATATGTAACCGTTCCAGAAGTTGTAATTGCAGAACTTCCATTGTCGATNNCACCAAAACCTGATGTGATTGAACCAGAATTAAGAGCGCCTACTGTTGTCGCAGCTGTCGTTGCCAAATTAGGCATGGCGGTAATCTTATCATCAAAGTATGCTGCTAAATCTGTTACAGCAACTTGAACCATAGTACCATTATCATTGTATATAACCCTATCGGCATCTGCTACAGTCGTAACTGTTGCAGAAGTGTTACCATCAATAATATTTATCTCTGCCGGAGTCGAAGTTATATCAGTGCCACCTATATCTAGNGATGTCACAACTAACTCACCATCTATTGTAGCACGTCCTGATGCTAATGTAATTAAGTCCGTATCTCCTGATACTCCTATTTCACCACCATCAACTCTCAGATCGCCTGCAATAGTTGTATATGATGAGGTTGGTGTAGAATTCCCATTTACGGTAATAAATGTATCGTCATAGGTCCCACCTGTTGAGTGATCTCCTGTCACAGTAAATACTCCATTCAATGATTTGATTTCATAACCATCTCCAACTTCATTCGCGTTATCTGATACAAGTTCAATAGCAGCTTTACCATCAGACGAGTTAGAGTTTTTTAATGTGAAAGCGCCATTGGCAGTCCCTGTGGTAAAAATAAAATCTCCATCTGTATCATTTGAGATGGTTTCTCCATTCCCGAAAGTAATATCATTACCAGTTACAGTTAAATCACCACTGAGAGTAGTGCTGGCAGAGGTTATTGCTATGACATTATCTGAAGCATTTGAAATTGTTTCACTGTTACCAAAAGAAATATCGTTACCAGAAACAGTTATATCTCCACTTAATGCGGTAGTAGGAGCTTGTATATCAAGAGTTACGTCTGCATTTATATCCATCTGACCATCTGTTGAAGAGTTGATTGCAAGATCAGTATCTCTAAAAGATATTGCATTGGCCCCACTTAATGTCCCTATAGTGCTTGCGGTAATACCTGTTAGGTTTGAACCATCTCCTACAAATGCGGTTGCCGTTACTGTACCAGTACTAGGATTGTAATGCAAATCACCATCAGACTCTAGGCCTATGCTAGAATTCCCATCAAGATCGGCATTTGCTACAAAAGCAATCGCATTGTTTTCAGATGTGCTTTCATTATCAGTGATAACAACATTCGTACCTGTTGTTGCACTATTTACTGTTGTTCCTTGAATGACACTTGCCAGACTGCTACCATTAACAGTAATTACATCTGCTTCGAGTGTACCATCAATATCCGCATTCCCACTAACGTCCAATGAGGCAGCATCTAACTCTCCAGTTAATGTAACATTTCTGAAACTTGCAATGTCTTTGTTAGCGTCTACAACAACTGTTTTTGAAGCAACAACTGTACCAGCAGAGGTTCCATCATTAAAATTGAGCTCAGCAGCGGTAGAAGTAATATCTGTTCCATTAATATCCAATGTAGTCGCAGATAATTCACCTGCAACCGTNACAACACCAGAGGAAAGAGTGATTAGNTCNGTATCTCCAGTNAGTGCGATCTGTCCCCCATCAACCANTANGTCNCCTGCAATCTTTGTTGTTGATGATGCGGGCGTTGCATTACCATCGATTGTCAGATATGTATCATTATAAGTTCCACTGCTAGAATGATCTGAAGTAACTGTAAAAGTTCCATTCACAGATTTTATCTCATAGCCATCTCCAGCATTATCAGCGTTATCAGAAACAAGTTCAATCTTTGNANTNCCATCTGTTGCNTTNGAGTTTTTTANTACAAGTGCTCCATCTGTTACATCTGTTGTAAATAAAAAGTCNCCGTCTGTTGCATTGGATACGCTCTCACCATTCTCAAATGTTAAATTCCCTGCTAAAGTGACCACGCCTGAGGAAAGTGTTAATAGGTCTGTGTCCGATGTATGACCAATAGTTGCCCCATTAATATTCACATTATCTATTACCGCCTGGGTGACTGCACTGTTCGTACCAAGTGTAACACCATCAACCGCTCCTCCATTTATATCTGCATTGGGGACAACAGTTGACCCGGTAAANGTCACGCTACCACTTGCCAAAGTCATGAGATCCGTATCANNTGTATGNCCAATAGTTGNTCCATTTAGATTNATATTNTCNACAACCGCTTGGGTNACTGCACTATTCGTTCCTAAGGTAACCGCATCAATCGCTCCTCCATTCACATCTGCAGAAGTAATTACGGTAGAACCGGTAAAGGTTACACTACCATCTGCCAGAGTCATGAGATCCGTATCTGATATATGACCNATCTCTGCTCCATTAATATTAACATTATCTATTACCGCCTGGGTAACTGCGCTATTGGTACCTAAGGTAACACCGTCAATCGTACCTGCATTCACATCTGCAGAAGTAATTACGGTAGAACCAGTAAAGGTCACACTGCCATTTGCCAGGGTCATGAGGTCCGTATCAGATGTATGACCGATCTCTACTCCATTAATATTCACATTATCTATTACCGCCTGAGTTACCGCACTGTTCGTACCAAGTGTAATGCCATCAACTGCACCTCCATTCACATCTGCAACTGGAATAACAGTTGAACCTGTGAAAGTCACGCTGCCATCCGCTAGGGTCATGAGATCCGTATCATCTGTATGTCCAATAGTTGTTCCATTTAGATTAATATTATCTATAACTGCTTGGCTCACTGCACTGTTTGTACCAAGTGTAACACCATCAACCGCTCCTCCGTTCACATCTACAGAAGTAATTACAGTAGAGCCAGTAAAGGTCACGCTACCATCTGCCAAGGTCATGAGGTCCGTATCAGATGTATGACCGATCTCCGCTCCATTAATATTGACATTGTCAATAACAGCCTGGGTAACTGCACTGTTTGTTCCTAAAGTAACACCATCAATGGTCCCACCATTTATATCAGTGGATGAAGTAGCACTGGCATATGATAGGACCTGAGATGCATTTACATATTTGGTCGTGCCACCATCATCTACCAAAAACTTATCATCATCGGCAAGGGTAATTCCCGTACCACTTGTTGCACCATCGACTTGTATTGCAGCTCCAGATACCTTATCAGCTGTTGTTATTGTTGCAAGTTTAGAATCTGCAATGGCTGCAGAAGCATTAATATCAGCGTTAACAATGACATTTGATGAAATCGCTGCTGTCCCATTCGATCCAATTGATAAATCTCCTGAAATCAAAACAGGGTTATAATTTGTACCATCACCTATAAGGGCCGCTCCGCTTGTATTGGTACCCATTGTTAAATCATCACCAGCGATGGTTAAATCACCTGCTATAGTAGTAGAGGATGAAGCAGGAGTTGAATTACCAACAATAGTCAAATAAGTGTCTTCATAGGTACCTTTGGTAGAATGATCTGATGTTACTGTAAAGGTTCCATTAACAGATTTTAATTCATATCCATCCCCAACATCTCCTGAGTTATCCGATACAAGTTCTAAGGATGCAATACCATCTGTCGTATTAGAATTTTTTACTGTCAATGCACCTGTTTGCGTTCCTGTAGTAAACAGAAAGTCTCCATCTGTGGCGTTAGAAATGGTCTCTCCATTGCCAAATGCGATATCATTACCAGTAATGGTAACATCGCCCGTTACCAAAGCATCTCCACCTACTGCAAGATTATCACCAACTGTGGTCTCTGATGTGGAATGACCAATCGTGACTGCAATACCTGAGGTCTCAGTCGCAACCTTCATTGCACCAGTAGCATTGGTAATGTATGAATTCGATCCATCATGGTAAAGCTGCATATCCGATCCCGCTCCAAATTTATACTTGTCACTATCTGGAACAAGTAGGTCGCCATTTGCATCCACGGTGACTGCCTTTGATGCTTGTGATGTCCCTAATGTAGTTACATCAACATAATTCAACTCAGTAGTTGTAGCTGTGACATCATCTAATTTATTTAGCTCTGCTGCTGTAGAAGTAACATCTGTTCCTCCTATATCCAGGGTGGTTACTGATATTTCTCCTGCCACAGTAGCAACACCATTAGCCAAGGTCAATAAATCCGTATCATCTGTATGTCCTATATTAGAGCCATTAATATTTACATTATCTATAACTGCCTGAGTAACTGCACTGTTCGTACCCAATGTCACCGCATCGATTGCTCCTCCATTCACGTCTGCTGTTGGAATCACGGTGGAACCAGTAAAGGTCACGCTACCATCTGCCAAGGTAATTAGGTCCGTATCTAAAGTATGACCTATTTCTGCCCCGTTGATGTTTACATTATCTATAACCGCCTGAGTAACTGCACTGTTCGTACCCAATGTAACTGCATCGATCGCTCCTCCATTCACGTCTGCTGTTGGAATCACGGTGGAACCAGTAAAGGTCACGCTACCATCTGCCAAGGTCATTAGGTCCGTATCATCCGTATGACCAATTAAACTTCCATCAATGTTTATTGTATTATCTAAAAGGATTGGTGAACCGGACGCTGGATTGATATTGACTGCTCCTGAAGATGTGCTAATGGTCACTGCTGCATCTCCTTGAGAAATGTCATCTGACTTCATCCCGGAAGCTGTAATTCCAGTTAGCGCTGAACCATCACCTGTTATTGCTGTAGCAGCAACCGTTCCTGCTACAGTTAAGGTTCCATTTGAGAGCGTCATTAAATCTGTATCTGTTGAGTGTCCTATTTGTGCACCATTCATATTGATATTATCAATTACGGCTTGGGGAACTGGGCTACTTGTACCTAGAGTAACTGCATCGATCGCTCCTCCATTCACGTCTGCTGTTGGAATAACCGTTGAACCCGTAAACGTTACGCTGCCATCTGCCAAAGTCATAAGATCCGTATCATCCGTATGACCAATTTCAACTCCATTAATATTTACATTATCTATAACTGCCTGAGTCACCGCACTGTTCGTACCCAATGTAACTGCATCGATCGCTCCTCCATTCACGTCTGCTGTTGGAATAACCGTTGAACCCGTAAACGTAACACTACCATTCGCAAGGGTCATCAAATCTGTATCATCCGCGTGCCCTATTAGCGATCCATCAATATTAATTGTGTTATCTATAAGTACTGGAGAACCTGAAGCTGGATTTACATTTATTGCTCCTGAAGAGGTGCTAATGTTTACTGCAGCATCTCCTTGGCTTACGTCATCAGCTTTAATTGAAGATGCAGATATTCCTGTTAAGTTAGACCCATCTCCTGAAAATGTTGTTGCTGCCAGAGTACCAGAAACTGTAAGCGCTCCATTTGCCAAGTTCATGAGATCAGTATCATCAACATGTCCTACGTAAGTTCCATCAATTTTTACAAAATCGACTGTAGCATTATCAAGTGTTACATCACCATTGAGATCAATGGTTGTACCATTGATTTCAACTTCATTATCTGATACTAAGTCCAAAACCCCATCAGCACTCTGAGATATCTTTGTTCCCGAATCTCCAAATTGCAGTTGACTTAGGCTGTTCAATCTCAATCCTTCATCCTCAATATGGGTTAAGGTTACCTCTTGATTATCACCTAGGTTTATTACAGCTCCGTCCGCGAGAAAAACATCCGAGAATTCTGCAGTAGAGGAACCGATTCCGGCACCATCTGAGGATGATGGTAACAATGATCCTGTAGTGGTAATCGTAGAACCAGTAGTAACAGCACCAGAAATATCAACCACGCCATTCATATCAATGATTGTACCATTGATCTCAACCTCACTATCCGATACCAGGTCCAATACTCCATCTGCACTTTGAGATATCTGGGTACCAGAATCACCAAATTGTAGTTGGTTGGCATTATTTATTTTTATACCTGTATCCTTAATATGAGTTAGAGTTACATCTTGATTATTACCAAGATTAATTACCCCTCCATCCGCAAGAAAAACATCCGAGAATTCTGCAGATTCTGAACCTAAACCTGCACCATCAACAGAAGATGGCAATAAAGATCCCGTTGTAGTAATCGTAGAGCCAGCAGTGATAGCACCAGAAACATCAACGGCACCATTCAAATCAATGGTTGTACCATTGATCTCAACCTCATTGTCCGATATCAGATCCAATACTCCATCTGCACTTTGAGATATCTGGGTACCAGAATCACCAAATTGTAATTGGTTTGAACCATTTAATTTTATACCTGTATCCTCAATATGGGTCAGAGTTACATCCTGCTCATCACCTAGATTAATAACAGCACCATCAGCAAGAAAGACATCTGAGAATTCCGCGAAACTTGTTCCAAGATATGCCCCATCAGATTCATCAGGAATGAAACCTGTATTCGCGGTTAGTGTCGTGGCGGTTATCGCAGCCGGGGTGGTGCCTCCAATAACTGAATTATCTATGGTCCCCCCTGAAAGGGTGATGTCATTTGGAACGTATGCATCTGAAATGGCAGTACCCTGCCACTGACCTGCAGTGATTGTCCCTACTTCATCTATTGCAGAATCATTACCAGTTGTAATAATTGTTCCTGTTGCGTTTGGAAAAGTAATCGTCTTATCAGATAGCGTTGGATCTTCTACAGAAAGTATG
>NZWG01000071.1 GCA_002698235.1 Fidelibacterota bacterium
CACATCAGCAAGCTGGATCAGAGACCACAGCCCACCGCCACCGTTATCATCGTTGGTTGCTTGTAGAGTTCCACAACCGGGATCGTAAAGATCTAATTTCGTATCAAAGGTTGACCCCTCAAGTGAGATGCTTACGTTCTCCCAAGCTTGGTCTAACGTAAATGCAAAGTAATGAGCGCCTAAGGATTCGATTGAACCAGTAACAGAGGCTGAGCCATCGAGTGCTCCACCTTGCGCAACAAAATCAAGTGCAGAATCACAGGTCTCACCAGCATATAAACATGATCCATCATCAAATGTAGCGTCAGCATCGTAGTTCAGAGCCGTTGCATCTGTACAACCCAACACTTCTACAACTCCCAATGATAGAACGCCCTCGTAAGGAGCTCCGCCTTCAAGAAGAATTTCACCGGTAGCAGCATTAGAAATGACCCAAGAGACTTCAGAGCCCCAAGATCCACCACCACATGTCACCACGTAGCTACCGTCATCAAGACAGAGACTGGCAGTGCTAGGGGATCCACCAGAAGGAGGACCATCTAAGCTGTTGTCACCGATCGTAAGAATATTGCCGTTCCAACTATCATCAAAAGAGTCGGTCATGGTAACCAATAGATCGTTGGTCTCACAGGCAGGAGCAAAATCACAAGATCCATCATCGATGGTTGCTGTTGCATCATAGTTTGTTGCTGTTGCATCCGTACAACCTAGAACCTGAGTAGGTACTCCAGTTCCAAGTCCACCCCAGTCACCATCTTGGGCACCATCAGTACCACCAAAAGTATTGGCTGAGACGGTCCATTCAGAATCAAAAAGGTTTGTACCAGCAGAATAAGGCCAGTCACCAGCATTACCCATAGTGACAGTTCCTTTTCTTTCTATTGTATTATTCTGAGTTCCATTTGCTGTACCAGCAACTTCCCATCCACTGCCGGGGTCGCCATTCCAGTCACCAACACAATCTAAAATAGTATAGCCTGACATTTCGCCAGCGTCAATACTTCCATCAGCGTCCGTATCTGTGTGTGTTCCACCTAGAACAAGACATATGCCATCGTCTCCATTGCTTAAATAGGTGTACACATGGTCACCTTCAGCGACGATAACAGGGTCAGCTTGGTCGTGATACAATACATAGACCTCACCCGGTGCTACGGTTGCACCTGCAGGAAACGTGTTCCAGTACTCGTACTCACCTGGAGTGCTTGGAGCATTACCTACAGAAGGATATGCAAGACCTGTAAGGTCTACTTCTGCATCTGTTCCATTATAAATTTCTAAATATTTGTTATAGCTAGCACCTTCGGACCATTCTGAGAACCATACTCCAATATGAGTAGGTGTAACAGTGTGTGTCAACTCCAGCGGATGATCGGTATCGGTTCCACCCTCTGCTACTAATACATCAGCATCGTTGTATATCAGATAGTAACACTCAGAATCCCAAGCACCAGAAGTCCAGGTAGTAGTGATCACATCACCAACTTCTACATCAAATGTAGCGGACGCTAGATCTCCAGTGGTTATGGTACCACCCGCAATCACAACTGTACCATTTACAGATAGATCAAGAGATGCACCATTCCAACCATCACCAAATGTATCGTACATATCAATAGTATATGATTGTGTACGGTCATTATTGTCAGTATTGACTCGGTGTATTGGGGCGTTCTTCTTTAGTTCAGTTGATCCCTTGGTTTTCTTTGCATGAACATTGTCTGCCCATAAAGAAACACCAAAAGCCATCACAACTAACATTGTTATCGCTTTACGCATTAAAACCTCCCAGGTTTTTTATTATTTATTTATTTTTTGTACGAGTGTACGGTAGGTATGTGGATTGCACTATAAGGAACAGAATATAAAATAATCATTTCCAACAGCCATAAAAACTTATAGTTAAAAATATCTAGTTACAATTTATTTTCTATAAAAAATGATTATTTTATGATTTTTTTATTTGACCAATTCAATTTCCAATCCAAACAGGCAGTACAGACGTAATACCTAGCAATGGAAGGGTAATGAAATATAGCAAGACAACTATACAAATTATGACCAAAAGGTTTAGTCCTAAACCAACTTTAGCCATCTGAGGTATAGTAAGATACCCACTCGACAAAACACTAGCATTCGGACCTGTACCAGAAGGTAGCATAAAAGCACAAGAGGCTGCAATCGTAGCAGGGATCATCAGTAGATAAGGATGGAATCCTCCTGCTTTCGAAAGTCCTGCCAATACAGGAAGAAAAATAGCGGTCGAGGCTGTATTGGAGTTGACCTCAGTAAGGAAAACCATTGATGAAACAACCAAAAATATGATCAACAATGTGGGAACACCCTCTAAACTAATAGATCCTGCTACCCATGAGATCAAGCCCGATGATTTGAATGATGAGGCTATTGCCAGGCCTCCGCCTATCATCATTGCAATGCCCCATGGTATTTCTTTGGCATCTTCCCACTCAAGTAATTTCGTACCCCGCCCTTTTTTATCCTTTTGACCATTTGGTATGAGGAATAAAAAAAGAGATGCTAAAAATGCTACAGTTGAGTCCTTAGTAAATGACTGGACGCCAAGTGTTGTAGACCACCAATCGCGAAAGATAAATCCCATTGCATATATACAGATAATGATGGTTACTTTTTTTTCTGCCTCTGACATTGCCCCTAAGTCTTTGTGCTCTTTATCGATAATATCTGATGAACCCTTCAGGTCGCCGTCTATCTTAAAAAACTTCACAAGATAAAGCCAGGCAATAGGCAGGAATATGATAACAAATGGTATGCCTATTCTGAGCCAGTCTGTGAAAACTAGCAAGGGAGCCTCAGGAAAAATTTCTTCAACTGTGCTCACAAAAAGTAGATTCGGTGGTGTGCCCACTAGAGTTCCGGTCCCTCCTATGCTGGCTGAGTATGCAATGCACAACATAAGAGCTGGAGCAAAATTAGAGATATCTGCACCCATCTCTTTCTCACGATATAATATTGCCATTCCAATTGGTAGCATCATTAGCGTGGTAGAGTTATTGGATGTCCACATAGATAATATACCGGTTGCTATCATGAAACTAAGCATGATCTTTGGTCGACTGGTCCCCACTGCTTTAATGGTTGACAATGCAATCCGCTTGTGTAGATTGCTTGTCTCTATAGCTTTAGCAACAAAAAATGCACCCAATATCAGAAGAACAATATGATGCCCATAGCTACTTGCGATCTGTTTTGAATCCAGAACACCCAACAGCGGAAAGAGTGCAATAGGCATAAAAGATGTTGCAAAAATAGATATGGCCTCCGTGACCCAAAATACTGCCATTAGCAGAGACACTGCTGCTGCGCGCATTGCAAGTGGGTTCATATTATCAGGAGCTGGTATGATCATTAAAGAAATGAATATGGTCAAACCAAGCAGTAGCCCTACCTTCTGTCTCAATTCCATCTTAACCTACTCGCCGAATAAATAATCGCATGCCGCTGGTGCAATACCAAAATTATCATGCCCTACCCCAGGGACAATGATCAAGTCCCATTTGAATAGCGAGGCAAGGTCAGTCGCTTTTTTTGAAGCAACCTCATGCAGAAGCTTTCCCCTAGTCAAACAATTTGGACCCTGTTTTCTGGCTTGCTCTCCATTACTAAGAGGCTTGGTCCTCGGCCCAAGGTCATCCTCTCCGAGAACAATGGCCATCTCTTTCTTGAACCACATACTTAAATGTTTATTCTTTGCGGGTGAGTTCTTTAGCCCAAAGGGATACTCTACCCTCCAATCTGGCAAGGTCACAAAGGCAGGGTTTGCTGCAGCTGCTCTAATGACAGGAGCATCAGGTTTGAACAATAAAAACCGATGAACAAACCCGCCGCCAGCAGAATGACCAAATAGATAGAACTTTTTTGCCTTGAAACCATAACGTTGTCTGAAATCAAAAAAAATTGGCTCAATTGAACTAAGCAACCACTCACTTTCTATGACCTTATCACCCTTATTAGTCATTATTCCACCGGCATTATAAGAATACTCATCTGAGAAAAATTCTTTCCTCGCTCCAATGGTCACCACTGCAAAATGTTTCTTCTTTGCTAGGTGTAGCCATGATGCATGAAACCGCTGAGCATCTCTGGATGCACCAGGTATAACAATTAAAATAGGCGTATTGATAGTGGCGTTTGGCGGGATATAGGTTATGATGTCAACTGGAGGACCATCCCAATTACTGAAAACATATCCCCACGGAGGTCCTAATTGATCAACGACCTGATCAGCAAATGAATTATATGAGACAAATAAAAAAAAACAAGTTAAGAATTTAGTTAGGGTCATTCTCTACCCGATCATAGATGCCATCATTTTGGGGACATTTTGGATTTGAACTTTTTTCTTTATCTGGATACAACAGTCTTCT
Organism: Fidelibacterota bacterium; assembly: GCA_002698235.1. Lineage (GTDB taxonomy): Bacteria > Fidelibacterota > Marinisomatia > Marinisomatales > UBA1611 > NZWG01. Next base: position 4,407 of record NZWG01000071.1, read on the forward strand.
AGGGATACCTATGCCTCCATCTGAAGCCCCACATTCAGTACTGTTTCCATCTGAATCTACAAACCGAGGATACTCTGTTCTCCTCCAGTCACTCCAGGACTGCATATTCAGAAAGAGCGCTTTGTACTTCTCATTCATAATTGCAGCAAGAAGATCTTCTCCACTTATGTTTGCATATCGTGGTATCGATGCATCTGAAAATCCTCTGCTTCTCCAATTCTGCTCAATACCTTCAAGTGTTTCATTCAGCTTGAGCAATGCTTGACCCTCATTACCAAGAGCATAATGACACTCGGCAATAATAAAACTATTCTCATACCAGCTTACAAGTTCCGGCCCCCATGACATTCCAAAGTGACCAGTTATATTTAGCATAGAAGCATTCTGAGTGGAATCTCCAGGACTTACGCCAACAATGTCAGAAGTTCCATTTCCAAGAAAATAAATATTAAGGCGGCTATCATTATCCCTTTTAAGCATATCAACCATTAGTTTCCCGGCTCCCATATAATCAGCATTTGATAGGATGAATTGAAACCAAACACTTCGTTCAGCGATAGCAGCACTATGCAATGGAGACCAATCCCCAAGACCTGATTGATCAGTAATACCCAACTCTGCCTCTTCAATGGCGAGTTGATAATTTGCATTATCAACTTCGCTCCAATTTAAATAAATTCGGCTTTTTAAGGTGTGTGCGGCGGCAATCCACTTATCAATATCAGAGCTAAAAGTGAAGTCATAAGCGGTGGGTAAAGCAAACACCTGTCCCCTATCAAAATTGTCAATTGCATCGTCGATCAGATTCAAGATCGATTCGTGTACCTCTCTCTGGGAATCAAATTCAGGTTCAGCATAGTCAGCATTAGCTGCTTGAGAATAAGGTATGTCACCCCAAAGGTCCGCAGCAGTTGATATCAAGAGAGCCTCCCACATTTGAGATATAGCAAGGAGTACATACTTTTCTTGATCTCTTGCGGTCTCTTGGGTCGTTTTTAGATCGATCAACCCACCTGTACTATATATCGCGGTCCAACGACCATTCGTATTTGCATCAATGGGTTCACAATTAAAGTCTCGATAATAATCAGTTTGTAATCCAGACATCTGCTGCATGACCATAGAAACTGCCCTGTTCAAATAGCCTTCCATTACTCCATATATCGTAACCTGAGACCCTACCAACAATGCTTCTGGTGAAACAACACTAACATCATCAACCTTATTTGGATTCTGGTCTAAAAGAGGACCAGACAAAAAATCCTCACAGGCAAAAGATGAAAGAATCACCAAGAGAAATATTGTTTTTATACTTTTCATTTTAATTACCAATTGAACTGTAGAGCCATGTTCGCTCTCCATGTCTGTGGCTGATTGAAATAATCCTCACCTGATATTCTATCTTGATACATGTTAGTTTCAGGGTCCCAACCACTATAGTTTGTCCAAGTCTTAAGATCTTGCGCGCTTATTCTGATCGTTAAATTTGGATTACCTAAGTATCCAGCTGCCACTCTACCAAAATTATAGCTAAGCGCTATCTCGCGCAATTTAATGTAGCTAGCATCTTCAATGTTATTGATAACGTCAGTATTCCTACCCATATAATTTTCATACATATTTTGAGAGAATACAATGGTGCTATCCTGGCCTGGTCCAATCGCACTGTGCCCGTGATTGAGGAGCTCTTGAAATGTACCCTTCCCCCATGTGGTTGATATGCCTTCTTCGTAACCTTGCCAATCGGGATCATCAAAATCAGGATGATACCTCTTGTCTGTATCAGCATGAGTACCCCACTCATAGAGCGCATTCTTAGTATAATTTGCGATATGACCTCCCATGCTAATATCAAGTAGACAACTCAATTTAATTTTTTTACCAATTGTAATATCATTAAAGAAACTTCCTGTCCAATCAGGATTAGGAGCATATCCGGACCATATCTTTTCTGAATACATGATAGGCAGACCATTATTGGCAATATACACATCGTTCTTGCTCCATTGGAATTCGGATAAGGTATCAATATTGACATTTGAAGTATTGATATCTAGATCATGGTCAACCTCAAGACCNTANCCAAATCTTGCCCATGAGAGAACTTTGAATTCCGCATACTCATGTCCTGGAGANACNTCACTGAATTTGGCAATNCCNCGACTCGGTACCAGATTTTCGTCCATTGACCTTGCCATGTCACCATCCACACCATTCATCTCTAAGACAGTNTTGCGNTTTGANGCATAGATGAACTTGGTCTCCCACTTTAAACGNTGTTGATCTAAAACTCTATAGTCGACTGTTAATTCTAAGCCTTTGTTNTGAATGGACGCACCATTTGCNGTCATCTCATCTGCGCCTGTTGACGGTATTACNTCNATATCATAGATAATGTCATTACTGATCGCNTTATAGNATGTTGCTGAAANTCCCATTGAACCATTAAATAGAGATAGGTCAGTACCGAGTTCNTACTCATTCCTTCTTTCGGGNCTAATACGAANATTACTCACCTGATCATCAGATCGATAACCTGTNACCCCATTNTAATTCAGNCCNAGNGACGCTTTTTCACCAACCGAAAATANAGANGGTGATGTGTACCCCGAGAAGATAGCATAAACATTAGGCTCTTCACCTGCTTGACCATATGCNAANCTAAGCTTTCCAAAATTNATTGGAGCAGGTGAAAATAATTTNGAGAACTCCCAAGCTGTGCTGAACTTAAAAAAGTTATGTCTCCTATCTGCAGGTCCAAAGGTAGATGAACCATCATTCCTAATAGCGCTCGTTAAATAGAGTTGATCAAATAGATCCATTGTCCCTTGCAAATAAAAGGATTCTAGGTGAACCAAGCTAAGGTATTGATCGGCATTNACAGATGANTAATTCTCAATTTGGTAATAATTAGGTAAAACTTGACCNTCTCCTGTTGTTTCAAAGCGTTTCAGTGATCTNCCATTCAANTTATGACCCATTATTAATTTTATGGGTATCTTATTTCTTTTCTGAAGGTCAATAGATAGAGTCAAGTTGGAGTCCCATTCCTGGTCTTTAATATCTTCATGTATGTATCTACCAATACCGCCACTTCGATAAGTACCTGATGGCATAATATCATTTCTCTGATCCAACGAAAAATCAGTNCCCAGAACGTAGTTCANATCAAGCCAGTCACTTATGTCATAGCGAAGTTTAATATTGCCATATGCCCTTTCAACAGACTGTGTCTGNGACAGTTCATAAAGAACCCAATATGGATTGTTCCATTTATGATCTCCATTNACCGATTCTGGGTATGGATCAGTTGGANNTCTATGAAACTGAGTCGTGGACTCAAGATATGGTCTCAAATTAAAGTCAGGAGGTGTGCTTAATAGTCCCTTTGCTAGTCCGTCTGTGCTNTGNGCTCTTATTACCTGATTTCCTCTAACATTTGCGTAGGACATACTNCCAGTGATAGTGATNTTATTTGAAAGAAAATGACTACCCTTAATNCGNAATGTTTTACGTAAAAANTCTGATGGTATGTTTCGNGTTGGCTCGTGACCAAAAGTAGTACTAACTGTTTTTTCATACTCATCAAATGTCTGCCAGTGTGCTCTTTCATAATTTTGACTCATTGAAAAATAAAATGTTGTCTTATCGCTTCCTCCTGTAACAGAAAAGGTCTGCTCGTAATTATTTCCAATTTCAGTGATGTCTTCAACATGNTCGTAGACATTATCTAGTTCNCTATTNGAGTTAAACCANGGTGCTCCTTTGACATTTAAAGTTTTACCCCATGANAANGAGTTNCCCCCTACAAAATCTCCGCCATCTCCTTGGCCAAAATACTTTTGGAGTGGATATATCTTATTCATTCCACTTATTCCATAATTGACTTTATAAGTTATTCTTGTCTTTCCGGTTGTTCCCGATTTAGTGGTGATCAGAATAACACCGTTTGATGCTCTAGATCCATATATCGCTGANGCAGCTGCTCCTTTAAGAACTTCAATTGACTCAATATCATCCATGTTAATATCAGCCATCCTGCTTGATGATTCTGGATGCCCTCTCTCGCTAGTTTCTCTACCTCCAGAGTCNATTGTTCGAGTGCTTACGGGACTACCNTCTAAAATGACCAATGGCTCATGACCGCCAGAAATAGTACCNGTTCCNCGAATACGAAAGAATGCATTAGTTCCTGCATCNCCGCTGGTCTTACGAACTTCTAGCCCNGAAACATTTCCTCTCAAAGCAGAAACAAGACTNACCTCTGGTGAATTTTCAACCTGCTCTTTTCTTACAGTCTCGATCGAGACACCCAACTTTTTGGCCTCTTGCTCAAATCCAACTCCAGTCACAACAACTGATTCAAGACGCATCACATCATCATCCAAGTTGAAATGCATCTCNATTTGGTCATTTTCAATATCTTTAATTAGGATAGTGTCCAATTGACTCTGGTAACCGATATAAGATGCCTTGACAAACATGGTGTCTTGNGAGAATGATTTTCTCAACACCTCNAAAACATAGCCNCCTTGACCATCNGTAGCNGTTCCAAAAACAGTTCCAATTACATTTACNTTAGCACCTATNAGTNGGTCACCTGATNTGCTTGATACGCTTCCNGAAAGAGTAAAACTNTCCAAAGCAAGCAGGTTAGACGACGAGACTGAAATAAATAAGAATAGTAAATAATGCATCTGATGGTCTAAAAAATAGTATTTAAATATCCNTTGAAAATNTTGGAAGAAAAAGCATTTGTTGAGTGNCCAATGTTAGGTATCATCGTCAACTGGTGCTGGTTNCTTGGATATAAGGCGTCTAAATAACTAATGAAATTAATATTCTTATCATANCTATTCGACCCNAGTATGAATTCATACTGGCATCCNTTAGTAATGTTATCANCACTNGTATCATTCTCACCTATAAAATATTGTACACTGTTACTTAAAAATTTACTTTTTAATTGTTCTTTNCCGTAGGAGTCCATGTAGATACTTAGCTCATCNAGNCCGAGAGGCCAATGGTTGTANCTATCGCAATTTTCAGGAACTGATAAACTACCATCAGACATCAACCTTAATGNGTCAGGATGTANAAAATATTGACTATTNACTACAGCAAAATGAATATCTACATCATTGTACTCATTGNTTTCCTTTGACGCAGAGAACATTTGTACAAAAGCTGCACCTGAGGACATNCCTGTTATTAATATGTTCTCNATTTGCGGAAAAAAGGTCTTGTTTGTAAGTCGATTAAGNAATGTATCAATAAGTTCAAAACTNCTGACTCTCTCNCCAATAACGTTAGAATATGATTGCAAACCCCATTTCCATGAGGTTGTATTCCAATACAGGTCTGTATCAATGGACTGCTCGTATTGGGTAATGAACTTTGGGGCAATTACTAGAACGTCATCGCTCATCCCCAGGTCACTGGTCACAGCTATCATCTTATCGAAATAATTATCTCCACCACGATTATTACCATGCACAGATATTATTGCTCCACTTACATCAGATAATGAATCAATATGGAAAGAAGAAAAGAACCTAAATGTTCCACCTTTTACGTTCAAAGTATTGATGCAATCTTCACTTGATGTCAGGCAAGGATATTCTATCTCTTGAATATCACCGCCTGAAACGTCTGTGATATCAACAGAATCATCACAAGACGTCATCACAAGTAATAAGGTCAAAAATATACTATTTTTGATCAAAGATATTTTCAATTTATGGAAAGTATGATCTTCATCTCAATAATAGTAATTTTTTCCTAAAGGCAATATCGCCGACTGTTAATTTATAAAAATACATGCCTGATGATACATCTTGGCCTAATGAATTTTTCCCGTGCCACGAAACCACATGACGACCCGGTACGATCTCATTATCCATAAGAGTTAATACTTCTTGGCCAGCAAGATTAAAAATCTTTAGTGTTACGCGATCCTGATTTTCTAATGAAAAGGATATTTCTGTTTTTGGGTTGAATGGATTTGGATAATTTTGTTCTAATTCAACTTTTTGAGGTAAAAATTCATCAGAGATCGAAGCTAAGGCGCAAAAGTAATTATGATTACCGCAAAAGATTAGCGCATCGGTTGAGGCATCAGAACCCTCAGGCATATCACCTGCAGTTGGGCTTAAAGCACACTGAATTGGAGTCCATTCACCTAGATCTGAGCTGGTTGAGTCACAAGACTCATCCACACACCCTCTTGAACTGTTCCAGTCGCCTCCATTACCACCACACACATCCATATTTCGGGTTAAAATATAGAAACGCGTTGCCTCAGGAACACCACTAACATCCCAAGCCGATCCTGGATCGTTATTTGCTGTACCGATAGCATCAAGCGTAACGCTCATTTTCATCCAAGCAGTTGTATCATTCGCTAGAGAATCTGGCAAGTAAGCTATATTAGTGACCTTGATCCCATCATCACCATTATGTTTCAGAAAGTCATCAGGCTCAACTAAATCCGCGCAATCCAGCAGGCTCTGGTCTGAGGCAGAACGAGTTACAACATAGGTTGTTCTCGGGGGTAATATACCCTCTAAACGAATCCAGCTAGTTTCCATCCAGTGGCTCCCGTTTTGAGTTCTTCTTAGGATATAATTTGACAGGTCAATGGGTTCTTCTTTAGGGTTGTACAATTCAAGAGCAGCGTTGTAGGTAGGACTACTTCGATGTCCGATATACCAATCGCTAATAAAAAGGTCTATATAGGTTTCTTCATTACTTGTAGGGTTTTCACCAATGAAAGCATAGAGCATGAAAGGCCCATTATCTGATTCTTGCTCAAAAGTACCGTCTGAAGCAATGATATTCCAATAAAGGGACGCCTCTTGAAGATCTTGATCAATAAATATATCGTAAAGATCTTGAATGGGTAATTCTAAATTATTGGTTTCTGAGCTGATCGTATTAATTGGATCTGATAAATTTTCCATAAAACTTAGAACATAAGTATAAGTTATGTCTTCACCATCAGGATCATCAGACACACTCCATTGTATGTTTGCGGCTCCATTTAGACCAGTTGTTGGATCCATGTAAACTAGAGTGTAGTCCTCTGGACCAACTAACAAAAAGTCTGAAGGAGGTTGATTTAACCCACCTTCAGAATCCGTAGCTATTTGTAAAATAAAGGGTCCATTGCTCGATCCTGTTGTATCATAAATATCTGTGACTGAAATATTCCAGAAGCATACCATCGTGTTACTGGGACCCAGCAAATCGTAAATGGATTGAAAACTAACTGATAATTCTAATTCATTAACCGTATTATCTGTAAATAGAGTATCGCCTGTAGAAGTATAAAGATTAAATTCATAATAAAGATCATGCCCATCTGAATCATAAGATTCTAACCATTGAACGGAAAGATTTTGGTCAATGTTATCACCGTTTATGTTTAGGGCTGAGTTGGTTACAGGACTTTCTAATGCAAACTCTCCGGGGGCACTGTTTGGAGCACTCAGGCATAAATATTGATGTCCACCGCATACAACAGCCATATCGGCCTCTGCATCCTGTTCCTCAGGCTCAGGATAATTGGACCCATTGGGATCTGCCAATGCACAATTTATTACTTCCCACTCACTTAATGCGTAAGCAGTCTCGGTGCAGTCATCATCGATGCAACCTCTGGAGGCATCCCAATTACCACCATTTCCACCACAGATATCAAATTTCCTTTGAAGAATATGATATCTTGTCCCTTCTGGAGTTCCAGAGACATCCCAGTAACTACCGTCATCAATATTTCCCAGAGCATCAAGGAGTGTCCCACTCTCTATCCAAGCCGTGGTATCATCACCTAGACCTCCAATATAGAAGACACCAAAAGCATCGTTCCCATTCTGTTTTAAAAATGCATCTGGATCAATGTAACCAGCAGCTTCTCCTCCTTCATAGGTAAGATTTGCACAATCTCTTAGGTCATCATCTGTTGCTGCTCTTGTTATTGAGAAAGTCTCTCCAGGGGGAATAATACCTGGAATCCTTAGAAAATGATCGGGATCTGTAGATAACCAACCAGAACCATTTGCAGTTCTTCTAAATAAATAGTCTGCGAGGTTGACTGTATCTTCTTTTGGATTGTACAACTCAACCAAATTATTATATACACCATCGCCACGCCAGCCAATGTACCAATCACTTATAAATACATCAACAATCTGCGAGAATGAGATTGATGTAAACAATAATAACTGAATTAACTTAATATAAAATTTCATTTTTTGACCTTTAGATTGGTTTTAAGTGATTTTTCTCAAAAAATGATATCATTAAAGTTCTAAAATATCAATAAAATAATTAATGCTGTCCTAGCGAACGAATGACATCTTTTTAGTGTTCTTCCCTTTGCTTGTCTCAATGGTATAAAAGTAAAGTCCCGATGTTACATGAGCTCCGGAAGAATTAGTTCCATCCCACACTATGTAATTGTACCCCTTTGATTGCATTCCATCATATAGTAATCTCACAATTCGACCTTGAATATCTGTTATGTAGATGTGGATATTTTCATCTTGGTCGATATTATATCTGATTAAGGTCTTAGAATTAAATGGATTGGGGAAATTATTTCCTAAAATGTTTTTTTCACCGATCATTCTATCTTTTGTTTCTAGGCTTTGGTCTACAATGATCTGGAAATTTTGATCAATAAGATCTTCATTAATACTGAACTGTAAACAAGTTATATTGGTTTGTGATCCATTAAAGTCACTTGGGATAAAATATAAGTTGCATATTATTTCTGTTCCGCCAAAAGGGATAGCACTCGCGCCCACTATAAGGATAGAACCCGTTTCTGTTATAGTTGATTCAACCATAAATCCTTGGTCAACAATGTCACTAAAATAAAGAGAACCAGATTCGAGTATTGTATTATCATATTCCAACTCTATTGAGAAACTATAGACATTGCTAGCATCTATGATACTAATAGGTACCGTTAAGATATCACCGACATTACCTACCATGGTATTTGAACTAAAAAGAGTTCCCGTTGCAGAGAGGTCTTCAATATTTATAAATGGTAACGTATCTAGCGACCCACTCGCATATTGCAGTATGACACTACCATCAAATGGTGTCAAACCTGGAACATAACTCACATCACCGACATCTCTTTGCAAAGTTGTCAATGATTCTTCACCAACTAAATATCTTAAGATAGAATTAGCATCATCAATCGTGATTTCCGTGTCAAAGTCTATATCGCCGTATAATGTATCAACTTGAACCATCGACTGATAAAAGACAGTATCACTTAAACCAATCTGATCTGTTGCTGTGAGAGTTATGTCGTAATGCCCTGGAATATCAAAAACAAAATCAATATCCCCCTCAGAATTAATTATGTTACCATCAATATTCCATCTTAATTGTTGGATCTCATGTGTTCCCGTAACTGATTCATTTATGAGTGCAATTGTTAAAGGATAATGTCCCGATTGCGTGTTAACAGAGAATTGAGCTGTTGGAAAAATAAGAGGCTCAAATTGACTACAACTAGATACATCGAATACTGCTTTTTTAAAGCAATCAGAATTAAATATTTGGTTGGTGTCGTGGTTAATTCCATCTAGGATTGCAATCTTATGACCATTTATAATCTGCTCACCAAAATATGTTCTCAAATGATTATGATATAATATTGCTCTTTCATAACGATTGTTTCCTTGTACCTCTGCTCTACAGTCACTTGATCCTCCATCATCCTCACTACCAATTAAATATCTAACATCTCTTCGCTGGTATCTGGAGATGATTGAGTCAGCTCCCGCTAGAGACATATACTCATTTAGATTTCCAAGACCATATTTATAATTATCATACCCATTGCATGAATTAGGTGTGGCCCAAGCAATTGGGTAAAGAAATTCCGTATATCTCGACCCATCGAAATAAAGATAACTTGATCCTGCGATAATAACATAATCAATAAGTCCATTATAATCTTGACCAGAACCAGCCAAATATCGATTTACATATTGACCTCCAGCAGACTTTCCAACAATTACTATACTCTGAAGATCATTAATTACTGAAGAATAGTGGGTGACCATTGAATCAGTAATGGCAAATGAACTGACCTCATATTCTCGTTGATGATCTGAAGTTGAGTGTGATTTATTTCCAGTATGCCATGCCGTCAAACTAGACCAAAATGCTACCGTATTATCTAGTTGCCAGTAATCAAGGTCCTCAGTAATCAAAAATTGTGGTACAATGATCATGGTCCCTGATGATAGATCATAATCTAATACTACCTCATTAATAGCATCATAGTAATCATCAGCATTTCTATTCTGCCCATGAATCAAAATAACCATCCTGGATATATCATCACTTGGGTCTTGAATATCCACATTAGAAAAGACGGGTATACTAATTTCCTGTCCATCTTTTTGAAATATAAAATATTGATCACCTACATTTTCAACCTGCGAAAAAATGAATTGCAGAAAGAAAAAGATCGATGACCTTATACATGCTTTGGTAATTGGCAAGATATCGTGTGTTTTGACTTATTAACTGTTTTAGATATTAGGCTTTAATAATAAGCACTTAATCAATTGATAGTTATAAAAAAAGGGGCCCATTGTGCCCCTTTTTAATTACTAATAAATATGTTTAGCCAAGATATCTGCGGAGGTTCTTACTTCTAGATCGATGTCTTAGACGTTGGATGGCCTTTTCCTTAATCTGTCTAACTCTTTCTCGGGTAAGATCAAACTCTTCGCCTATCTCATTGAGCGTCATTGCACTGTCTCTATTGATACCGAAATACATTTCAAGCACAACTCTCTCACGTTCTGATAAGGTATCTAAGGCTCCATTAACTTCTTCGCTCATGGACTCCATCATGATCTTTGCTTCTGGTTCTTCAGCCTCAGAGTCCTCAATTATATCGAGTAAACTACTATTCTCGCCTTCCTGAAAAGGTGAATTTAAAGAACTATGTCTGCGCGAGTATTGCATGGCCATCAGCACCTCATCACCACTCATCTCAAGCTGGGCACCTATCTCATCACCTTTTGGCTGACGTTCAACCTCTGCTTCTAATTTTTCAGCAGCTCTTGTGATCTTCGTAATGGTCCCCACCCTATTTAGAGGGAGACGAATTAATCTTGACTGTTCTGCAAGTGCCTGTAAGATCGACTGACGAATCCACCAAACAGCATATGATATAAATTTAAACCCACGAGTGTGATCAAAACGTTTTGCAGCTTTGATCAGTCCCATGTTTCCCTCATTGATAATGTCTGCGAGGGACAGTCCATTCCCTTGATATTTTTTAGCTACGGAGACAACAAAACGTAGGTTGGCCTCTACAAGTTCTTTCATTGCTCTCTCATCATTTTTTTGAATTCTGATTGCAAGTTCTACCTCCCGCTCAGGTGGCAGAGGATTGAATCTTCCGATCTCAGCAAGATACATACTGATACTACCACTAGAAACCTTACTCGGCTTTCCTTTTTTCTTGGGCACCTCTTTTGTCTTGGCAGCTTTTTCTACTGCAGGTTCTTTTTGATCTTTTTCTTTTGTTTTTTTGGTCTTAGGCAATGAATAACTCCCTGGTCAATGTATATTACGGCACTGGATAAAGCCGGCGAATTTAAGTCACGTTTTCTATTTTATAAACAAAATTTTCTGGGTTTCTTTTTTACCGTTCATACCAGCATGAACAAAATAAGTTCCCGATGCAAGACCTGAACTAGGACTCCACTCAACCATTACTCTGTCCTCAAGATAACCCGGGATGGAGAATCGATCAACCCGCTGACCCATCAAAGAGTATATAGATATATTGACAGGGCCTGACACCAATCCACTTAGATAAAAGCTGACAGAACCATTAAATGGATTTGGATATGCGCTGCTCATTTTAAATCTTTTCGGAAGAGTGACAACCACATCATCAATATCGCTTACAATGAATTCCTGATGATATATCATTGTATCTCGGTCAATGTAGATCAATTCTTCATGTGATAAACTCTGCCACTGGTGATACTGATCATTTGTTGGCTGGGTCATAACAGANATAAATTCTGCATGCTTATTNACATGTAATCCACTGCTTCCTCCAAAAACNAGAAGCGATAGNCCATCAGAGAAAATAATGTTCAATTGACCTGCNTTCACACCTGCATTGACAATATCTGCCATAGCAACCTTAAAGCCTTCTACCATATCACCAATTAGATCAATTTTTTTCATAACCAATAGTAAAATAAGCTCGGAATCAACAACACTGCCCCAACCATCGCCATCCCATGCTCCGTTCTCGAATGTCTGAGGAGGGTGATTATTTAGCCAGGATGGATCAAGACCATTTTCAGTTAAGAGTTCATGCAGCAGATCTTTGCTTACCGTACCATTGTGCATAAGAGAAAAGACCATGCCATTATCTTGGAAGACCCATGGATGAGGATTGGGGATTGAGTTTGATCCCGATGTCGCTACTCTAAGATGCCCCATTCCTATCACACCCCGCTCATTGCCCATGAGAGATTGTACCGTTTCCCAGTATAAGGAAGAATCATTTGGCGCGGTCAAAGAAGATCTGCATATACTGGTGGTTTCCTGATGAGAACTATCCTCGTAACCCAATATTGACCAGCCATCAAGCATGAACTCTGATTGGTAGTAGAATGAGCTTAGCTGACTCTCGATCATGGAATTTGCCTCTTCTGAGACTGTATTCAAGGTTATGCCTGAGCTGGTACAAACCGCCCAGAGCTTACATGCCTTGACCGGTTGATTGATCACAGTACTAAATAATATTGTTTTCAGAATCATCTTAAAAGTAGACCCTCGCATCATTCTACAATATTCCTTAAAGAACCTAGTTTGCATTGCTATTGATATATTGGTTCACATGCTTTTCCAAAACATCCAAAGGTACGGCACCATCGCCTAAGACAACATCATGAAAATCACGAATGTTAAAATTTTGCCCTAATTTTTCTTCAGCCTTTTTACGAAGGTCTAGTATCCTTAATTCTCCGATCTTATATGCAAGAGCCTGACCCGGCCAGGCAATATAGCGATCGATCTCTACTTCTATATCATTACCAGTCTTTGCCGTATTCCGTGACATGTAATTGATAGCCTCTTCCCTNGTCCAACCCAACGAATGCATGCCTGTGTCTACGACGAGCCTACAGGCACGCCACATCTCATAAGTTAATTGCCCAAACTTACTGTATGGNTCATCATAGAATCCCATCTCTTCAGCCAATTTTTCTGAATAAAGCCCCCACCCCTCGACAAATGCGGTGTAACCACCATAGCGCCTAAACATTGGGACATCCTCAAGCTCCTGAGCAAGTGAGATCTGGAGATGATGCCCAGGAACAGCCTCGTGGACTGATAGGGCCTCCATCTCATACTTGGGTCTTGTTTCAAGCTTAAATGTATTTGCCATGAAATACCCAGACCTCCCTGCTTTATGACTACCACTATAATAATATGCCGTTGGCGATGCAGGTGCTTGGTAGTCAGGTATCGCTTTAACCCCATAGGGCAGTCTTGGCAAACGACCAAAGAATCTTGGGAGTTGAGCATCTGCTCTTTTACAGATAGCTCTGTATGCATCTAAAAGTTCATCCTCAGTCTCAAAATAAAACTCTGGACTGGTTCTGAGAAAAATAAGGAACTCCTCAAAACTTCCTTTGAAATTTGAAAGAGCGATCACATCTTTCATTTCAAGCTTTATTCTACTCACCTCTTTAATGCCAATGTCATGTATTTCTTTGGCTGTAAGGTCTGTTGTAGTATATCCTTTAATGAGATACTGATAATAACTATCACCATTTGGAAAGTCCTTGCATGCAATTGACTCTCTACAATTTGGAAGGTAGTCCTCTACAAAAAAATCGTAGAGTAATCTGTAGGCTGGAAATACGTCTTCCTGTAAAACTGTTTTTAAGCCATTAATAAGCCTATTCTGCTCATCTGCTGATATGGATNGATCAAGATCAATGAATGGTTTGAACAATGGTGATTCTTCTATGGGGTCATCAAACTGTGTTTTAATCTGTTCTGGTACAGCATCTAGAACGATCTTTGGAGGAATCCAACCAGTCTCCAAGCCTCTTTTCATTCGATCAATGACTTGGTCTATTTTTTTTGGAAAAGCCTTCATTCTTGCAATGTAGTTCTCATGATCTTTAATCGTTTTAAAAGGCATGTAATTAGAAATACCGGCAAAACTGATCTGCAATCCACCCATCTGTGAAATAGGAATAAGATAGGATAAAAATTCAAATCCTGCAATCCCGTGAATAACATCATTTAAGAAAAGATCATAATTAAGTTGATCTTCAACTGACAAAGCAGAACGGTCAATATCCTTTATTNTTTCGAGAAGTTTTCTTGTCTTATTCTGGCGCTGAATGACCTTTCCGTAGGATGCATCATTTAATTTATCATTAAATCGATTATCTCCTAGNTGAGTTGCCCATTCTGGATATTCCTCTACATTCTTTTTCCACTCATGGTCTAAGAGGGAATGAAATTTCTTGGTCTCACTATTCAAAGAATTATCGTTTTTGATTGTAGGATTTTGAGAGCAGCAAAAGAATATTAATAATGTTATTATGGGTNTGATCTTCATCATAATTAAAATTGCATACTGATAGAATATCCNTGGATATCATTAAATACTCCAAAATTNGTTAAAACATAATTTACCTCAAGCANGGGCCCTCTTGGAATACGATATCTNACACCNCCACCAAACGATAGACCTTGTTCAGGNCCTCTATCAACTCCATCATTGAATTTTAATTCATAGAAAGAATGNGATTTNCCAATACGTAAAAAGAGTATATCTATAGCACTCCATTCCATTCCAANATTCAGATATTCAGGATTGTTGTTTGGGTGAATCGCATCCACTGCAATAAGACATTTTACTTTATCAGAAAAGATAAGTTCACGACTTAGGCCAAATCTAAACAATAANGGCAGTGGCCACTTTGANGTACCTAGACTCCCATCAATTCTNTCATTATTTCCATAGATATTCTCATCAACATCNATGTCAACAAGGGTATTTACGCCTTCCATACCTAACTTTCCACCAAAGTTGGATACACTCATTCCAATCCTTAGATCTTTTTTTGTTATGAACAAAGTTCCAATGTCAATGGCAAATCCCTTGGCGCTCATCTGCCAGATCGATTCCTGAATGAACTTTGTCTTGAACCCAAATGAGAATCGGTCGGTTAATTTTTTTGCGAATGTTATACCCATTGCTAGGTTGCCAGCATCAAATCTCTCACCATATTCACTAGGCTCAGGATCTTGAACGGTCCTGACCATCATCTCATCCATTGTTAGTGCGGTAAACGAGACCCCTATAGTTCCAAAAGCACCTAAAGGTACAACTGCCGTATTATGATAGAATTGAGTTTCAACAAGCCATGGAGAATAAAAGGTCTGCACCTCTGCCCTCCCTATGTTAACTATTCCGGCAGGATTCCAATAAAGGGAACTCGCATCATCAGCAACCGATACATAAGCACTGCCCATTCCCAATGCTCTTGCACCTGGTCCGATCTCGAGGAAAGCAGCAGATGTTGTTGCCACATTGTTCTGACAAAGTAAAAATGTGCAGAAAAAGCAAAGCGCGATAAGTGACCTGTTCATCATTTAATCACCGCAAATTTTCCTGTGTGTTCCCCAACCCCTGGAGCATCTACATGATAAAGGTAGACTCCATAGGCGATCTCCAGATTATCACTTGATAATAAATTCCAAGACTCCGTACCATTCTCATATACATCCTTATGATGTATTGTCGTAACCAGATATCCCGAAAGAGTAAATATCTTTATTGTACATTCACTTGGCAGATTAATGAAATCGATCTTTCTTGGGCCTCTACCTGAACTATACTGGTGTCTCGGCTCCCATGATGCAGCCACTATATAAGGGTTTGGAACAACGGCAATATCTTCAATCGATCTCGCCGCTACGGTAGGATCTATTTTAGAGGCTTGAGTTTTGAAACTAAATACATCATTCATGGAAAATGGTTTATCTATCTCGATATGAAATATATCTCCCGCTACTGGATCAATGATCTCAAGAATAGTGGTATCATAGATAGTAGTATCCGTGTATAAGGTATCCGTTCCATTGTAAATAGTATCATAGATCGTGGTATCTGTTATCGCCAAGGAGTCCTGACCAAATCGAATTGATATTAATGGACCATCAGCAACTGCGTCATAGGGACGAATTGAGATCATCTCATCTCTGTCCCAGTCACCATCCTGGTTAAAATCAGATACCCTGAATGGTGGCACATTATCATTTGTAACATTCTTTAAGCGAAATGGGATAATAGTTCCATATGAGTCAACCGTAACAGAGTCTCCAAGGTTACCCTCGAATTGCAATTCAAAATCAGCTGGATAAAACCTAGAGACGCTCATCGCAAGCATGCTATAGTTGCAATCACCAATTGTCCATCTTGTTGAATCCTCGTTGAGGTCATAATCAGTATTTTTCACAATCACTCTCATCCCATCAAAGATCGGATTGTCCGTTTCTCCATCCATCGTTTGTAAATGATCAAGGAGGAAATANCGATAGCTTNCTGCAANTTCGCCAGCAGATAANAGTTCNGAGTTCAATATNGCGAAAGTTCCAGTCTNAGGTATGANATAATAATCTACTCCGTATTCGTAAGTGNTACTACCNGNNACNTCCGTGACNACTATNGGGTATACGGTATCNTNNACNGTGGTATCATTNACAAATGAGGATGTCACTACCATTCTTGAATCNATCTTATCATGAGTTGCAATGGCACTACTATCTGCATTTATCTTNAGANTCTCAACAATTAGTTCTTGGTTTCTAACACTAAANGCNAGCTCTTCAGAATTATCAAGAGTGTCAAATACTACGTGGTATTCTATNTTGTCCNTAATAGCGAAAGGNTCAATTACATCNACAGTGATCTTNCCNGANCCGTAGCCAGAAATATGTTCAATGAATTTTTCTCCATCTTGAACCGTGTTGGGAGGCGTNTAGCCAAGTGCCGGTGAATTTGGGACTACAATTGCAGCATTCTCACTAAGGCTTACGACATTGCCCTTATAATCCAAATCTAATGTTACTGAGCACTCGCTTGGTGCAATTGGTATCAAGTTCTCACTTGGGGAATAACCATTCTCAAAAAAATCAAGATCATATCCCTTATCATAAGCCGTAACTGCGTAGTAGTAGGTCTGTCCATTTATCACATTATTAGAATCTACATAGACATATTCGAGGCCAGTATCTAGCCCCATATCGAATTGAACTCCATTATACCCAATAGGGTGCGGTCCTTGGAGACCATTTTCAAGGTCAAATATCGCAATTGGTTCTTTGAAGGTTATATTTCCAAAGGCATCCGTGATAGTATACGCATCTATGAAGCCAGGATCCGTACTTCTATAAATTCTATACCCTTCAAAATCCTTTCCATATATAGGGTCGATTGATTTTTCTGAAAAACTGTTCCAGTACAAGGTCACCTTATTATCCCCTGGAACTGCTGTCATGGTTGGTTTCATAGGTGGCTTTGCAAAACTATAATCATTATCATATATATTCTGCATGGTTGCCGTATTTCTTAGGATGTCTGCCATGTTCTCTCCGTAGACCATGGCAATCGCAAACTTCTTCTTTTCCCCTGGCTGCAAAGTTATATAGCCAGATCCATAGAGAAAGGTCTGATCAACATTCTGCTCAGGGACCTGAAAAATACCTGGAGATAATTGCCCCCACATCACTTCATCGTTTGAAGGATAGACNCTAGGGTAAGGCGCTGAATAAAAACTTGTCAGACCTATCTGATCTGACTCGTCATTATCAGTNATCTCAAAATTAGGTTCGCCTACATCGGGAATCCCGTTGCCTTCTGTACCATCGTCATCTGGACCTGTATAATTNATATGAAAATCTGCAAGCCCGTCTGACCCAATGTCATCACGCTCAGGATCCCAATCNCCATCATTATCAATNCCATCAAACTGACTCTCGTCTATCATCCCATCTTCATCGTTNTCAATCCCATCATGAGGGTTTCCTGGTGACTCTAAAAAGCTCCACCCAAAATANGCAGGACGAAACCCNCCATAAGAAGAGCTCCAATTATCATGGTCCCACTGATACACCATGTCATTTTCAGTNTCGAACCATGCATCATCATCACTGAAACTTGAGGCTCCTCCTATGTCAGCGTCACCATACATACCAAAAACAACGCTGTCTAAGACACTAGAGCCCACATTGGTTATCCAGTAAGTAACAATAATGATATCNTCAGCAGCAGGATGATTCCACTGATATCCTCTAGCCTCCATCTCNATTCCGAGTCCCCTTCTGTGATCATCAGGNGACTCAATGATCGACTCGGGTTTATCATCATCATCTGGCCAAAACTCGAATTCACTGTTGTANTAATCATCGACAACAAAATATGACTCTTGATCGGCTCTGACATANTTCCCGTATTGACCATTCCACTCACCATTCCANTCCTCTGTCCTATTTGGCCAAGAGTTTGGCCAAGANCNCGCATCATCGCTCATTGCNAGATTNTCTTGATTTGGGTTNGCATAACCCTCAAGTGGCTCAAAGCTCCAAGGTGTTCCTTCTGGTGAAGCATCCAATAGTCCACTTATTCCATCAGAAACAATGTGTNTTCTANATCCATTTGTATCCACAACGCTTGCAGCAATGATCGGCGAGAATTCCCAAATATATGANTGTCCTGAACCGATAGGATAAACACCAGAAAAACTACTGCTTTGGTCACCTATAGATCCATGATTGTAAAATCTNCATAAAACCCTATTCCCTGAATGNTCGCCATATTTTCTATCTTCNCTTCCCATGATNTTAGCGGCATGCCTNTCACGATCAAAGAATCTTTTTTTAGGATGATTATCCGATGATAATAGNATAGAAAAAGANAATAGATGGACGAAAATAGGAAANATTTTTTTNATCATGTTTATTTCCATNTCACGGATAGTCCTATTTTCACCTGTCTGGGCGCTGAAAANTAAGATGGAACAANCAAAAATTCATCCAAGGTNTTTAGCATTGGNCCGCTGTACTGGGGTGTATAGGTTGGNATNAGAGAGTAAGANGATCTTCCCGTATCCCCATAAACCGTAAGCTCNTTTCTNATGTCNAAAAGNTTGTAAATATTNATNTGAGCTGATACCTGTAAAGAGCTAGATATTGANANGTTATAAAAGGCCTTCATNTCTACATTNTAAGTAGGAGGNTTACGNCCATTATTCTCAAAAGATGTTCGCTGACCATCNGCATTTGTAGTAGTATATGGAAAACCACTACCGTAACTAAANACAAGACTCGCACCAGNAGACNTTGTAAGAAAGTAGGTTGCTGTACCATTGATNGTNTGCCGTTGATCCCAATCAAGTGGAACCAACATCTTCTCAGGNTCAATATCTGANTGCTCATCATAAAAAGCAGCNGCTGGGTCAGANGCATTGCCTTCNGAAATAGAATAGGTGTAATCAANATTNCCTGANAATTTTTGGGATNATCGTTTCGANAGAGCAANCGTTATACCTTTTGAATTNGCGTGGTCCTTATTGACATATTTTCCATAGCGNTCTCCAGCTATAAAGGAGTTNTTGATCTCTGTTGAATTTANATTTCTTATGTCNTTGTAATATCCNGTTATTTCAAGACCAATATCCCTACCAAATTGCTGAGAGAATCCAACCTCATANTGTGTTGTACGNTGTGGTTCCATGTTNGCATTGCCCATNGTAGANTTNACNCCNGATGCTGCAGGAACCTCAAACTCCGGATTATCNTAGATATAACTAAAACTCGGATTCTGAAAGAAATGACCATATGAAAAATGCAAGTATCCNTTGTCAGTAATTGGAAATGCNAGNGCAAATCTGGGACTGACCTGAGTCTTTGGATCTGCCTTATCANACCAAGCATCACCATTTACATTTGANTCNAGNCTCNNNNTGTCTGANTTCANNTTCTNGTTGAACATCTCNTCCTCAGATATNTCCCCNTTCTCATCAAGGTCNTTCCATTTATTTAGAGGTTTTAAAGGAGAAAGATAATTCGGGTCTTCNGGATCATTTAGTACCCANAACTGNGANTCGAAATAATCNTAACGTAGCCCTATGTTTACNACCATNTCATCNGCTTCNATTTTATCCTGNATATATGTTGAAAATTCAATTGGAGTACGACCATCAAANGGTTCNCCTATCCAGGTGAATACAGTGTCCTCACCAATGATCTCAATTTCAGACCTCAATGAGAATGGATTCAAGGATTGAAAAGAGTTGTGAATGGTATTGTTTTCAGGCTCTAGAATAACAGGACTGTTGCCTGTATATTGTGCCTGAAGTACAGTGATATCATTGTACTTGATAATTGTATTTCTATACTCAGTTCCCATTTTTATTTGATGGACAGCATTCACCTGACTTGTAAGTTCAGCCTTGAGGGTTCTTACATCGGACTTTCGGTTATAAATATCCATGTAATTACCACCAACCTCAAAATTATTTCCGGTTGCATAATCATCTATCCTTGGGTCGGTATTGTAAAGCATGGTATCTAGCATAGCAAAGCCAAACCAGTCGTTGTAATCAATGCTCTCTAATGTCTCATAATATTTCGGATCATCACTAAGGTGCGTCCTGTAGTGATTCACCGCGTCAGAATACATAATGTTTGCAAAGGTTGATTGATTGAATGACATATCAATGCGCAAAATATTTCCAACTCTAGTATTGAACGAAAAGGGCCTACCATCTGGGTTCCATCTGTATGCATGAGTGTAAGACTGAGATCTTGTATCGCTGAACATATGATTATACCCTAATCTTATCTTTGGGTTTAAGCGCCAAGAGAGCTTTGTTTGATAGGTAATCTGTTCACTCCAGTTCATTGACTCCCAATTAAAATCACCATTCTTTCTCTTACGCTCGATCAAAGTACTAAGACTGTCCTGATAATAAAGAGGTGCCCACAGACTATCAACTGGGACTGCACCATCACCGAGTCCTACGTTTTGATCAATGCGCCACATGTTCTGCTCATCAGACCAGGAATAAGAGTTGGGGTTGAATATTTTTTCTCCAAAAATATATCCATTATTTCTTTTTTTACGACCCGAAGCAAAAAAAGACATCTTACCAGGAACAATGGGGCCCTCTATGTTTGCCTTGATGTCTGATATATCATTCCAATTTGCTTGGTCAACCTTTGGATATATTGGATCTGTTAAAATATAATAGTCACCAATATTTCCGGATATACTTCCAGAATACCGTTCATAATCTCCATCTTTAGTGATGATATTCACAATTCCAGACATGGCTTGACCATATTCTGCATTGAATGTGCCACTTATGAACTGTAGTTCCTGTATTGAATTGTTTTCAATCTCAACAGCCATTCCAGAATTGTATGGATCAGTGATCGTTATACCATCAACCATGTAAGAGATTTCACCCCCTCTTCCTCCTCTTACATGAATCTCACCACCAGTTGTGACAACACCAGCCTGAAGCGATAAAATATCCGTGAATTCTTCAACGGGTAACATCTCGACCTCTTCACTACTTATGTTTGCCTGAGAATAGGTGACATCAGTCTGTATCATAGGCCTATCTGCCTGGACAACAACCTCTTCTAACCCAACAGCACTTTGACCA
>NZWG01000072.1 GCA_002698235.1 Fidelibacterota bacterium
TACCCATTCCTCAATACTTAATAATTTCATATATGTATTTAGATCTGCTGGCCATGAGTGACTTTTCGGATTTTCAAGATAATGATCCATGCCAATTATTATGGTTCCATTTTTTCCCAACCAGTTATTTAAAATATGGAAAATTAATTTTTCTGGATTCTTGAAATAATAGAGGACCTCCATGGCGTGAACAATATCGACCTTCTCATCTGGGCACCAATCCAATAGGTCTGCATGATAATAGTTACCTTCAGCATGTAAAGACCTAGCCTTCTCTATCATANTCTTTGCNCCATCTACTCCAATCGCATTTTTACAAAGAGGNTCTTCAATTATCTTCCTAACTACCCAACCATTNCCACACCCTGCNTCAATAATNGAAAATGGTGAAGATCNANAGCCAATGACCTCNTCNAGCATTGCATTCACAGCAGGTGCGTGATTGGCTTCCATCCCAATATCCCTTCCGTTCAGTGCCCATTGACTAAAAATTTCAGTTGCNGNTTTCAATGCCATCTNNATTACCGATAATGNTTAAGNACACTTGAAGCAGCAACGCCAATACTTAAAAAGTACAATACTCCAGATATTTCATCNGGAACTGGAAGAAACGAATCAATAAGNATCACTGCTCCTGAAGCAAATCCCATCCAAAATATCAAAACTAAAACCTTTTTTATTTTTANAGACATTATACGTGTGTTAACCATACNAAGANATAAAAATAAAANCAGAAGCCCATNATNGCTACTATGATNGACCTGATAAATATTTTTTTCATTACCATNTTNTCTANTGAAGTAGCTTATCCAATTAGGTACAGAATTANTTTATACCTACTAAGCGCAACAAGGTTTACTACAATCANTTNTNGATGAACTAATATTNGTACTACAACATCCTGACTCTGAACACTGAGCACTTAATTGTTTNCCNGACTGANCTGCAGATCGGTCNGGGGAATAGTTCAANGCANCGACACTCATGATGATAAAAAGACCGATNAAAAGTAATAAGGTTAATCGTTTCATTATATNCTCCAAGATAATCGATAAGATTTATANNCTCTAATACAATNCAAATTTANATACAAGTATGGAGCTAGANATAAAAATTATTTGATGAATATCCATCTGAANNAGAGTCNATCTGNAATGGCAAAGAGAAAAGATTAAATGCAANNGAGATTCTATCNTGATTACTTTTATTTATTNTTACTGAGTGTTCAATATTAGAATGGAATAAAATTAGCTTACCAGTCTCTGATNTTATATTCCATTCAACTATCTTATCCTTATCTCTTTTTCTAAANAGNATGTCTCCGGCATTATCTGGTACTTTGAGGTAATAAACGCCAGAAAGAACAGACCTATCNTTATGNTCATGCCAACCAGTAGATTCTCCGGGCNTAGCAATATTAAACCAAAATTCATCNATGGGTAGTCCCATCTCCTTATAAGGNACGACCAATGNCTTACCNATGATCTTNTTACCCACCTTACAAGCAAAGTGAAAGATTTTTTTTAATTGTGGTACATGATNTATGCTTAGATATTGGTTCTCCCAACGACCATTTATTTTATGTGAAAAAGTTAAATTTTCTTNNTTCTGGTCAACCNNATCAATGATATCATCATTTGATAATTCACCAATATCCAGAAAGTATTCTTTCACTTCATTANTCATATTGANAACCGTATGCAAACTAGCTTTCNAGNATGCCCGACCNTGATAAACCAAATGTNTGATGTAACACAGAACAACAAAAAACNATNACGATCATTTTTTGNGATAGTACTTGAAAGATTAAAGCAGTTTCTCCTGNATTAGCNGAGGGTCCGTANTGCAGAATTGCAACATAGATAAATATTGAAATAAAAAACATNGCGTATCCAATTGCATATCTCTTTTTTAATTTATTAGATCGAAATATCACCANTGTGTAAAGTAAAGCTGTGACCAAGAAACAATGNAATATGTTATTTGCAAAAAAAACATGTGGAGCNAATACCATATCTGATGGNGTAAACCCTGTACCGATCATGCAAACNGAACCNCCAATNGCAAAAAGTGATCCAATNCTAGCAANAATATNATNNACTCGATCATTACCAAATAGCTTAGGCAATNTTAAATAGTATAGTGCAAAGGTTATTCCCACAATTGTGAGTGAGATCGCAAAGATCATCATTGATAAATANTTAGGCTCGCCATTTCGAGCAGCATAAGCTCCCATATCAGAAAAAAAATTCATTGAAAAAGAATANCCTTCTGTTGAAGCATCATACATTGTACCGCCGGGATAGACTTGCATTCCTAGTATTTGCANTAAAATAAAAAGAACAGCNGCAATTCTTGGAATNACAACAAGCATCGTACGNTTTGGAACCAATTTTATCATAGATCTATAATTCATGAGTTTAATTTGAAAGTTTTTACCATAAAAACATACNACTCATATGAATGAATACANTNATGAAATGTGATACCTGTCACGTCTNAATAAACGTGTTTAAGGGGGTGGNACTNTTTANACGTTTTTTAATTAGTGATGTACTTGTTAAAGTACGTTAGGTATGTAGTGAACAGGGCATAATTTGCCGATTATACTTACCTCATTTGCAAATTATGTTCCTGTTCATTTGAATCTTTTANNGTTATTGATCTTTGGAATGCCAATATGCAAGACCTAAAAAAACNAATTGAAAGGGNAACCTACCCCAAGCTATTTCTGGCGAGATATTCATTGCTGNACCATTTGTAAGCGCCAAATAAATGTTGGCAGGGTAAACACATATCAATAAAATTATTAACCCTCTGGCTGCAATACTCTGAAAAGCAGGAACCATNAATAGAATACCTAAAANNATCTCAAATAAGCCACTTANATNGACCAANGTTAATTTAAATGGTAAGATAGGGGGCACAATTTGAATGAACCATTCAGGATCTTGAAAATGCTTGTATCCAACNNTCNCATANAATAAACCCATGACNTAGATACTCAACGGTTTTAAGATAGCTAATATTTTTAAAATTGATNTAGCCANACTACTGATCAAATNCAGCANTNCCATTGTNATCNGTTTTAATAAATANTATATCCGANNCACTAGAAGTGCCTGAATTAGTATATCCAGCTATNGCGTAGCCTCCATCNGAGGTTTGAATTCCACTTAGTCCTCTATCGTCACCTTGCTCACCATAAAACCTTTGCCATTCTAATTCACCTAATGANTTTGCCTTGACCANCCANAANTTAAATCCNCCTAAAGTACCAAAAGAGTCAGTATAGCCTGAAATTAGATANCCTTCNTCTAGAGTGNTTACTACCTGCCTNCCCTGGTCTGTTCCTTGNCCTCCAAANGTTTGNGACCANATCTCATTTCCTTGTGNATCNGTTTTTATTAGATATGCATCATTATANCCNAGANCAAAAGATTCTNTTTGNCCAATAATAATGTAACCACCATCTACTGTTTGCTGTATCGTTCGACCATATTCAGTNTNATCACCTCCATATGTCCTCTCCCACTCCATTTNACCATTGNNATTAACTTTTATTAACCANANATCTCCATTACTATCACCTAAAGATCTCGTCATTCCGGTAATTGCAAAACCTGCGTCATTTGTTGANATAACTGANNGTCCATTATCATTCNGACTGCCTCCAAATGTATTACTCCANNCTAANTCACCCTCATNATCTATCTTGATCAAATANCAAAGACTAAACCCTGTGTTNTCATTTATCACTTCTCCAGATATGATNAAGCCACCNNCANTTGAAATATCTATCGAATTTGCNGTTTCNTCCTGNGCNTCACCATAACTCCTTTGCCATTCTAAATTNCCCTGAGCATCTGTTTTAATAACAANTATATCCTTGCTATAGTTTGTACTAGACATTGTAAANCCTGCTGCNANCANACTACCATCTTGCAACTCTTTNACCATATTCAATCTATCCACTGAACTAAAGGTATAATCTCTCTTCCACNTTTCTTTTCCAGTATGATCGATNTTNATCAATAATGCATTNCTGTAATTATCTCCNAGNANACTGGTATTNCCAGCTATGAGATAGCCCCCATCATTTAATTCAATNAGTGAACGCCCATAATCATAACTTGCATCACCAAACGTATTATTAAATAGAAACCACGAACACCCCATCTTGATCTCACTTTCAGTTTCNAANCCCCAGTANTCTTNTACNTNTAACTGATAGTATCGATATTGATTCATTTCAATTTGGTAATTGAACGTNGTCATCGTGATATCATTTGTNTCAAATATNTTTTCTGNATCAACCATTTCTGGTGTNATNGATTCAAATANCTNGTANGACTGAAAATCAAGNTCACTACTTNGNGACCAATTGATCACAAAAGTACTATCAATAAAATCTANATTCCTTANGTTTGACTGTNCTGGNTNTTCATCTANAATAAAATANCNNCCTCCAACTGCTTTGTACCCATGAATATCCTCTACNTCNANCCANTACCAAGAAGGCTCTANAGGGTCAAAATCATAGATNTCNACNATGGTATCATTAACATCAGNTAATTCNATTATTGAATATTTNTCNGATTCAGCCATTTCAGATCGNAATATTTTATAATTTAAAAANTCATTGTCTANAGAAGGNTCAATAATAATNGTCATCTTTGTCTCATTGTATGTAATTGATTGAATATTTANACTTTTTGGATTTGAGCCNGTGTTATCNACCAACACATTAATGGATGGGCTAAATGATATNTTANTNCTCATGTCTTCTGCCATCNCCATTAAAGAATACTCTGTACTATCTGACAAAAGAACAGTNTTCCAATAAAATTCATAAGGTTTGGAACTATCTGTTANTCCNGTTGCCAAACTATCTATCCATAANTCTACAATTCTAACTGAGTCGTCATCTGATGCTANGCACTNNATCAGTGNTATCTCTGAAACGGAAGAAGACTCCGTTGGNGATATAATGGAGACACTGGGNGGTGATGTATCNTTACTATCNTCACAAGCAAAAGCAATGAGAGATACTAATATTAAANNNNTTTTATTCACGCCCTTAAATTAATTCTAGGGNTACATATTGAATGGTTNAGAATGAAAGATTTAAATCANTTCTAGATTACATCTGGAACATAATTATAACTTGACCTTGGAGGCCTCTCATAATTCTGTTGCTGGACTCTATCNGGCATCACAACCTCAGGCATCTCTATCTCCTGATAATCAATAAGCCCCAACAGATGATCAATNCAATTCAGNCTAGCTTTCTTTTTGTTATCTGATTCAACAACATACCATGGTGAGGTCTGCGTATCAGTATGTTCAAACATATTATCTTTTGCCTTTGAATATTCATCCCACCTATTCACTGACTCAAGATCCATTGGACTTAGCTTCCANCCTTTAGTTGGGTCTGCAGCGCGCGCCTTGAACCTNTTCATCTGTTCTTCCGCGCTAACAGAGAACCAATATTTGACCAACTGAGTGCCCGAGCTAATTACCATTCTCTCAAATTCAGGACAGGTCTGTAAAAAGTTGACATATTGTTTTTGAGTACAAAAGCCCATTACCTTTTCAACNCCACCACGATTATACCAACTGCGATCGTAAATAACTATCTCCCCNGCAGCAGGTAGATGATTAATGTATCTTTGGTAATACCACTGTGTCTTTTCNCGNTCTGTGGGTGCTGCCAAAGCAACTATCTTGCAATATCTAGGATTTAATTTTTCAGTGATTCGCTTGATNGTCCCCCCCTTTCCTGCA
Source organism: Fidelibacterota bacterium (assembly GCA_002698235.1). Lineage (GTDB taxonomy): Bacteria > Fidelibacterota > Marinisomatia > Marinisomatales > UBA1611 > NZWG01. The sequence continues at coordinate 5,791 of NZWG01000072.1, forward strand.
GCGTCACGGCCTTCAAAAACGATAGCTATTTTTTTCCCGTTTTCAATAACCCAATCCTGGAGCTTAACCAATTCGATCTGTAGGTCTTGTAATTTTTGATTATATTTTTTCTTGAACTCTTTTTTATCATTCATATAGCAATACTTTTCCTCAGGTTGTAGAATAAAATCTAAATCATCACTAACATATATATAATTAATCTAATGAAATTCCATTAAACAAAAAACTCCACTAAACTACCTNNATGNATTAANTTTCATTTTNATNNCNACAACNANNAATATTCTNAAAGCCAAATTCNTATANTTATNAAATTAATAAAANATGATCTCNNTCATAGAAATACCNACAGATATTAATTCATCATTTATATCNGGTTCNTCNAANGCACCNCCCTTGATAAAAAGTGAATTCAATTCTGAAGCNACTAANAAATTTTCTGAAAATGGTATCANCTTAGAAGANATGGNTCACTGGATCAATATTGANAACCTAAATATNAATGATCAANAAAAGGCATTCCAATCNATAAAANNTGTCATTCGAAATGAATTGATCAATGATAAATACTGTNTCTCCATTGGAGGAGACCACAGCATTACATATCCAATTATCTCTGCTTATGGTCNATTTTTNCCTAANATAAATATTGTNCATTTTGATGCACATCCTGACCTNTATGAGAATTTTGATGACAATCCATTTTCACATGCATCTCCATTNGCNCGAATNATGGAGAANAATTTAGCCAGNTCTTTNACGCAAATTGGNATTAGAACCATGAATGAGCATCAAAAAAANCAAGCNATGNAATATGGAGTGAATGTTATTGNGATGGATCAGNTNTCCAGTGNTCTAAAATTAAATTTTGTTGACCCAGTNTACATTTCAATTGACCTAGATGGCCTAGATCCTGCTTTTGCACCAGGAGTNTCGCATCCAGAGCCTGGAGGCTTATCCACAAGAGAGGTTATAGATATAATATCAAATATCGATGGTAAGGTCATTGGAGCCGACATAGTTGAATACAATCCAGATAGGGATATCAATAATTTAACAGCAATAACTGCTGCAAAATTATTGAAAGAGGTCATGGGGAAAATATTAGAATGATTTAATTATTAAAAAGATCTGTAATTAAAATAGTAATGAACTATATCTAATGTTTAAAGTCCCTTGTTTAAAAATATTACACATTTATAATTGACAACCATATTAGTAATCATCATTCGAGCGCAATGTATATTTTAAATCATAATCCTCACAGTGTGATATAATTTTTGCTCAAGGTATTGGAAATAATAGCAAAAGTGTTCGCTCTGGTTTTGGTATTAGAACTGCATTTAAACTATCTATTTATAATATTTCTATTTATAAGAATTGCCCCACCTTATGTATGGGTATTTTTTATTTTTGGTCACTATATTTTGGGATGTTTAAATAGTCAATATTCTTATTTAACTTTTATTTAAATACCATTTTTATCAAACTACAAGAATATTATTTTTAGAAATCTATTTCAGGAAACTCACAAACATTTACTAAAGAGGAAAACATGAATCATAAAGATGGCTCTAAGTTAGGAGTTCTGATTCCAGGTATGGGGTCTGTTGCAAGTACATTTATTTGTGGTGTAATCGCTTGCAATAAAGGTTTATCAAAACCAATAGGAAGCATGACCCAGATGGGTTCCATAAGATTAGGAAAGAGAACCGAGGATCGGAATCCACTTATAAAAGATTTTGTACCTACCGTAAAAATGGAAGATCTTGTTTTTACAGGGTGGGATATTAACAATGAAAATGTTTATGATATAGCTGTACGATCAAAAGTTTTAGAAAAAGAACTTCTTGAAGATCTAAAGCCTGAACTTCAAAAGATAAGTGTACTCAAAGGTGTATTTGATAAGGAATACGTTAGACGACTCAGCGGAGATTGGATAAAGTCTGGAGAAAATAAGCTCGAATTAGCTGAGCAGGTAATGAGCGATATAGAAAATTTCAATAAACAATCTAAAGTTGACTCGAATGTGATGATATGGTGTGGAAGTACTGAGGTTTATATGGAACCATCTGAGATACACTTATCCTTATCAGCATTTGAAGATGGCTTACGATCAAACCATAGAGATATTGCTCCAAGTATGATCTATGCATATGCCGCATTAAAAATGGGGATTCCATTTGCCAATGGTGCACCAAATCTGACCGTTGATATTCCTGCATTGCAAGAGCTTGCAAAAGAGACAAACACACCGATCGCAGGAAAAGACTTTAAAACAGGTCAGACCCTAATGAAGACAATACTTGCTCCTGGCCTAAAGGCAAGGCAATTAGGTATCAATGGTTGGTTCTCAACAAATATTCTTGGAAATCGTGATGGTGAGGTCTTAGATGACCCAGATGCATTTAAAACAAAAGAAGAAAGTAAACTAGGAGTTTTGGATACAATACTGGAGCCAGAAAAGAACCCTGATTTGTATGCAGACCTTTATCATAAAGTGCGTATAAACTATTACCCTCCTCGAGGAGATGATAAGGAAGGTTGGGACAATATTGATATTTTTGGCTGGCTTGGTTATCCAATGCAGATCAAGGTAGATTTTCTTTGTAGAGATAGCATTTTGGCAGCGCCCATCGTTTTAGACCTAGTATTATTTTTAGACCTAGCAAAGAAATCGAACATGAGTGGAATACAAGAATGGTTGTCATTCTATTTTAAAAGTCCAATGTGTTTACCCAAACTACATCCTGAACATGATCTATTTGTCCAGCTTGCTAAATTAAAAAATACACTCCGGCACATAATGGGTGAAGAACTCATAACCCATTTAGGTTTAGACGACTCCAGCGAGAATTAAATAGTTGAAATTAGTTATCATTGCTGCAGGACAGGGTTCTAGACTAAGAACTGAGACGAAAAGTAAACCAAAAGCACTGACTACTATAAATGGTAGTACGATTATTGATATCATTCTAAATAATTGTAGGGTCAATGAAATAAATGATATTTTAATTATAACAGGACACGACAGGTCATCTATTGAAAAGTATCTCAAAGGAAAATGGACAGACCTTAATATTGAGTTCATCTATAATGAAGATTGGAGATTGGAGAATGGGCTTAGTGTTCTCAAAGCAAAATCAGCAATTAGTAAGAATGAAGAATTTATGATATCCATGAGTGACCACTTGTATTTTCCTGATTTAATGAACAAGGTCAAGAAAAGTAGTCTATCAGCTACAGTTGCAAATGTTGGTCTAGATTTTAATATAAATGATATTTTTGATATTGATGATGGTATGAAAGTAATGGTTCGATCTAAAACAATGTTAGTTGAAGCAATGTCAAAAAAACTGTCTAAGTATAATGCAATTGATGTTGGTCTTTTTAAATGTGGCTACAATTTTTTTTCATTTCTTGAAAGTCTAAATAAAGCTGGCTCTTGCTCACTATCAGTTGGATGCAACTTATTGATCGAACAGAAACTTTTAGGTGGAGTTGATATAGAAGATAGTTTTTGGCTGGATATTGATACACCCGAATCTCTCCATTTTTCTCGCAACAATGATACGATATCTAAACTTATTCGAGAACAAGATCTAAATTAGAAATGAGCATATACTATTACGCAAGTCAGGTTTATATGTATGGACATTGCAAACCGATCTTTGACCTAACTGGTGGGACATTTGTTGTCAATCGATTCAATCGCCTATTGAGATTTAAATATTATCTTTATAATTCAATGAAAGGTGAAAAAAGCAGAGGGGCGTTTGGTGCTCCAAAAGCTATTTTTAGAAAGATAGATCGTGATCTTGACCTAAAAGGAGTCATAGTTTCTGGAACAAATAGCGTATTGCATACAGACAAAAATCAATGCAAATCGATCTTCATAGGCCACGGCACAGGTGATAAAAAGTATGGCGGTTCATTTAACACTCTTGAGACCTACGATTATCATTTTATTTCTGGCCCTAAACATCTGAGTAAAATAAAAGACGTAGGTATCGAGATTCCGGAAGAGAAGCTTATAAAGATAGGTTACCCAAAATTTGATGATTATGTTAATCAGAAAGTAAACAAAGAAAAGTACTACAACTATTTAGGTATGAAAGATAGATCCAGAAAAAATATCCTATACGCTCCAACCTGGGAATGGGGAGATGGGACGTTGCATAAATATGGAAAAAAATTCTGCCAGGAAATAAGTAAAGATTTTAATCTTATCATTAGACCTCACTATCATGATAGAAAGCATATTAGAAAAATGAAGAGCTGGACAAAGAAAACTGGTTTAGAACACATATACTTTTCAAACCCTGCAAATATCATTAACAGCAATAGCATTAATGATTTTTTCGTTTCTGATCTGATGATAAGCGATACATCATCAATTATATATGAATATCTCATAACCAAAAAACCCATCATTATTGCAAATAACAACTATCAAGATCTGCACAATATGCCAGATAAAATGAACGTCTTGAAAATTGCAAAAAAGTATGATGGAGATGATATCGTTAGTTTAATAAACGATTCACTTAATGAGGATAGCCTATCAGATTATGATCAATTATTGAATAATTGCTTTTATTTTAACGATGGTAAAAGTTCTGAAAGAGCGGCTGATTTTATTTTTTCATTGAAAAATTAAATTAAGACATTTTATAAATATGTTTTTAAAACAAAGGAGTGGCGTGATGCCAAAAAGAGAGAGATCTTTCACTGAAGTAGTAATTGGTATGTTCAATACTAAAAGAGCAAGTACCTCAAAAAAAAAGTTAACAAAACCAGAAAGCTTTGATGAGAAAATAGTAAACGGAATGAAAAAATTCTTAGAATCTCCATTCTAATTGAAACTTAAAAAAAGAGCCCCGAGAATACGGGGCTCTTTTGATTTAATGATAAGTTCAGTACAAGAACAAAAGCTCTAGCAAAAACCTATTAGTCGAATCTTATTTCAGAAGAACCATTTTCTTAGTTGAAATGAAATCCCCAGCCTGTATCATGTAGATGTACATTCCAGCAGACACACCTTCACCAAGCTGATTCGTTGCATCCCACTGTATGGAATGGTATCCTGCAGTCCTCACAGAGTTCACCAACGTCC
>NZWG01000073.1 GCA_002698235.1 Fidelibacterota bacterium
GGCCAGCTTTGAATTCTGCGCAGTAATTCTTCTAGAGTGTTTGAGTTTTTTGTGGTGACTAAAAGTGTATGTGACCCATTCCCGGTTGTGCTAAAACATTGAACTACTTCACTAGTTTTTTCTGCCTCAATAGTTACTTCTTTATAATATTGTGACGATCCAGAGATGACCGTGATAATCGCAGACACATCAAGGCCTAATTCGCTAGGATTTAGAATGGCTTGGAATCCTAGAATTGCGCCATTCTCCTGTAGTTTTTTAATCCGTTCAGTTATAGTTGGTACAGATACTTTGATATTTGCAGCTATGTTGCTTGCAGATTCTCTACCAGAGTTTTGGAGCTCTGCCAAAATTTTGAAATCAATTTCATCAAGTTTCATTTATATTGAACTTTTATATTTACTAATAATATTAAGATTTATAGCTAAATAACAATAAAAATTTAGGAATATTAAAAAATAAACTAAAATTAACTATTAAAAACTTTTTCTATTCTCATAGTCAGTATTTATCTAAATATGATGATCTGTCTAAAATTGAAACCTAATTTAAGAAGTTTGACCTCCTTAATTTATGACATAGAATAATTATGATCTACAAATGAGTACTCAGGCAAAAACTGTTGCATTCCATACCTTGGGATGCAAATTGAACTTCTCAGAAACATCAACCATATCTAGAGACTTTGTTCAGCATGGATTTGAAAAAGTTGATTATCGTGAGAAGGCTGATATATATGTTATTAATACTTGCTCAGTTACAGAGAATGCAGATAAAGAGGCAAGAAAGTTAATTAGGCAGGCGAAGAGGAGAAATCCTGATTCTTCAGTTGCTATTATAGGATGTTATGCCCAATTAAAACCTAATGAAATTGCTGGGATAGATGGCGTTGACATGGTTCTGGGATCTGCCGAAAAGTTTAACATCATTGACCATCTTGATAAAATGGCTATGGGACAGGATACTACGATACTTAATTCGAGTATTGATATTGTCAATGATTTTAGACCTTCTTTTTCAATAGGTGATAGAACCCGATCATATTTAAAAGTTCAAGATGGTTGTGACTATACATGTTCTTTCTGCACCATCCCTCTCGCAAGAGGTAGAAGCAGAAGTGCAAATATTACCAGCACAATTAAAATGGCAAGGCAAGTAGTAGACCAAGGCGCAAAAGAAATTGTTTTAACCGGTGTTAATGTCGGTGATTATGGAAAGGGGAGAGGTGAAACCTTTCAAGAGCTCCTTACTGAATTAGATAAATTGCATAAGGTCAAAAGGATAAGGATTTCTTCTATAGAACCAAATCTTTTAAATGAGGGAATAATAGAATTTTGTCATTTTTCAAATTTATTTATGCCCCATTATCATATACCTCTTCAATCTGGATCTAATAAGATATTGAGGGCTATGAGGAGAAGGTATGATAGAGACCTTTATAGATCAAGAGTAGAACTGATAAGATTACTTGAACCAGATGCATGTATTGGAGCAGACGTAATTGTCGGCTTCCCTGGTGAAACAAATGATGATTTCTTAGATACATACAATTTTATAAAAGACTTAGATATATCATACTTGCATGTTTTTACATTTTCAGAGAGACAAGATACTGATGCAATTAATTATAGCAACCATGTTCCTAAAGGCAAAAGGTCTGAAAGAAGTAAAATGCTTCATATCCTATCTGATAAAAAGAGACGAGCTTTTAATGAAAGATTTATAGGGAGTAAGAGGGAGGTATTATACGAGCATATTAAAAATGGACTCATTTATGGACACTCAGATAATTATATACGAGTGAAAGTAGATAATGAATCCACTGATATTATAAACACCGTAAAGCCAACCACACTTCAAGAGATCAATGAGGGTGCAGTTAATGGGGTAATTTAAAATAGATTATTTGTGACCAATTTTAATATATACAGCTAAATGATTCAGTTTGAAAATATTTCAAAATCATTTCCTTCTGGTTCTCTTTTTAAAAATGTAAACCTTACAATAAAGCGAGGAATACGAGTAGGACTAGTGGGTAAGAATGGTTCTGGGAAAACCACTCTATTAAAAATGATGCTCGGAAAAGAGAGCCCAGATTCAGGAAACATAAAGAAAGAAAAAGATCTAACTATTGGATATTTACAGCAAGAAATTGTCATTGGTACAGAAAGGTCAATTATCGAAGAGGTTATGGCGTCTTTCCCAGGAGCTTATGATCTAGAGAAAAAAATAATCTCCCTAACGGAAAAAATATCCAATTCTCCAACAAACATAGATTTGGCAAACCAATTAGGAGAGGCACAGCATGAGTTTGATTCGATTGGGGGATGGTCACTTGAAAAAAATGCAAAAAAAATCTTAGGAGGCTTAGGGTTTTCAGAGTCTCAGTTTTTAGAGCCTATGGAAAAATTCTCTGGGGGTTGGAGAATGAGAGTGGCTTTAGCATCCATTCTGTTGCAAAAACCCGATGTTCTTTTTCTTGATGAACCTACAAATCACTTGGACCTTGATGCAACAATATGGTTAGAAAAATTTTTGGTTCAATGGAAAGGAGGGATGGTTTTAATAAGCCATGATAGAACATTTTTAGATAGGTCTATTAATCATATAGTTGAAATAGATCTAAACAAGGTGAGAATCTACCATGCAAATTATTCTGATTTTATTGAGATTAAAAAACTTGAAATGGAGCAACATTCGAGTGCTTATAAAAATCAACAGAAAGAAATAAAGAATACTGAAAGATTCATAGAGAGGTTTAGGTATAAGAATACAAAATCAACACAAGTTCAGAGCCGTGTTAAGAAGTTAGAAAAATTAGAGTTAATAGAAGCACCATATGAAGACCGGTCCATAATAAAAGTAAAAATTCCGCAGCCTAATAGGTCGCCCTTAAAGTTAGTAAAATGTACCAAAGTAGATAAAAACTATGACAAGGTTAACGTATTTAAAGAACTTGATTTTGTTGTGGAAAGAAATAAAAAGATAGGTTTAGTGGGTATTAATGGCGCTGGCAAGTCTACACTTTTAAAAATGTTAGCGGGGGTTGAAAGATCAACAAGTGGAAATATAGACTTTCATCCAAATATTGATGTGGGGTACTACGCACAACACCAACTTGAGATCCTTGATGTGAAGGACACGGTTTTTGAGTCAATACGAAAATTCTCAATGAGTATGAATGAAAATGAAATAAGAACCTATCTAGGAGGATTCATGTTTACAGGTGAAGACATAGAAAAAAAAGTAGGCGTTTTATCTGGAGGTGAAAAGGCAAGGCTTGCACTTGGGAGAATGTTATTAACCCCATCTAACCTATTACTTTTAGATGAGCCTACTAATCATTTAGACATGATAAGCAGGGGAGTAGTAGAGGAAGTCATGTCAAGTTTTGAAGGATCTATTGTTTGTATTTCACACGATAGACATTTTTTAAATAAAATAACAAATACAACTTGTGAAGTCAGCAATGGTGGCGTTGTTACATATGAAGGTAACTATGAATACTATGAATGGAGAAAAAATTCACGCCAAAGCGATGAAGTAAAATCTGATAGTAGTCCAAAGAAAAATAATAAGATTCAACATAGTATAAGAAAGAAAGCAAGAAATAGAGCATCATGGATCAATAAAAGGTTTACCAAGCTAGAGAATAAAATAGATCAATATGAAATGATTATAAATGACCCAAAGAATCAAAGCAAAGCAGATTTGCTTCAAGAAGCAATTGATAAACTAAGTCAATTTGAAAATGAGTATTTAAATCTTGTTAATGAATTAGATCAACTCAATATAGATTGAAATTAAAATATCTAATAATATTTGTTCATCATTCTTAAATAAAATATTTACAGTACAAATAAATTCCAAAAATATTAATTATTATACAATTGTAATTAATATTAAAAATAATGATTATAAAAAATTTATTTTTTTACCTATTTAATTATTTTGTAAAAAACAGTTTTTGTAAAAAGTATATTAATTATAAATACAAATTCTCCTCTAAAAAGAACATTAAAATTGCAATTATTATTTATTTATATACCATTCTGTTACTTTTGTAAAAAAAGATTTTAAATAAATAAATAAAATTATTTTTTAATAAACTAGATAATTACAATGCTATTTATTTTTTTTATATTTTTATTTACAATTAAAAGTTTATAAAATATTTTTTATTTATAAACAAAAAATATAATGTTGTAAAAATAAACATCACTTGTAATCTATGTTATTTATAGAATAAATTTCGTTAATTACTTTTTCCGAGGTAATCAATGATGTGGAGTCAGTATATATATTTGTCGCAAAACCAAAGCGTGTATCTCATGCTACCCCAATACCCTTGTCTAATCCTTGAAATATCTAAAAAGGATTATCCGCATGGCTAAAGATCAAAAGTTGGTTATAAAAGTAAGTAATGAAAAAATCATTAAGGTTTTAAACAAACCATTCACTAAAAGTATTCTAGACTGCTTTGATGAAAAACCTAAAACAGCTGGTCAGATTGCAAATTCTATTTCGTTTCCAAAAGAAAAAATATATTACCATATCAAAAAATTAATTTCCAATGATCTTCTCTTTGTCACTTCTAGCGATTTGGTAAAGGGGATTGAGCAGAAATTATTTCTCCCCACTGCTAAAGAATTCAGGATCATTAAAATTATAAAAACCCCTAATACCAAAAGACCTTCTTTAACCAAGGTAAATGAAAATAAAGAGAATGGGGATACTGAAAAGAAAGAGCAAATTTTTCAAAAAGATACTCTTAAAAGGAAACTAAATGAAAGACGAAGAACGGACGAAAGAAGGAATAATTCTAGAAGAAAACAAAACGAAAAACGCAGTGGAGGCAAGTATGAATTTAATGGTAAAAATAAGAGGGCTGATTCCAATCGTAGAAAATCCAATGATCAAAGAAAAAACAATACTCGTAGGGTAAACGCTGAGAGACGATTTAATGATATAGAGACTAGTAAATCAAGTTTAGGATCATCAAAGACAAGAAAGTCAAACTCTATACCTCTTAAAAATATTTTATTAAAACTCAATGGTGTTAACAAAGCAATGACATTTGTACAGTCTGGAGACAATGTTACGTTTTTACTTTGCAATCTAAAAAAAGACGGATTTGAGATAGAACGTATTAATAATTATGTAGTACCCTATGAATTCAAAGATAACAAGATCAGTACTCTTACTGAGCTTATTATAAATGTTTCGAACCAATTCATTTCCAAACAAATGAGAGGGAAGGTTTATCTGGCCATACACTCTGATAATTACCAACTCCAAATGACATATGTTAATGTAAAAGGGAAAAGCAAAAAATTATTTAAAAAAGAATTACTTCAAACTCTAAAACAATCATATGAGCTAAATGAAGAACACGGGATTTATGATTTTGTATCTCAAAAAAGAAATGAAAAAGATACTATCGTGTGTTTATCTAATAAGAGAGATCAGGTTAAGAAGGATTATAAAGAACTAGTTGATGCTGGATTACAACCCCGCTATAATACTTCAATCCCTCAGATTTTAAACAACATATATACTTATTATAATTTGGGGCAAGGAGAAGAGTATTCACTCCTTATATATATAGATAGAAAAAAAGCACATATTGTTTTTTCTAGATATGGACAACTTTTCGAATCTATGGAAATCAATAAAGGTTTGAACTATTTTACTGATGCATTAATTGAATTAAGTGTGGTCAGCCAAGATACTAATGATGCAAAAGAAAATGCTCTACATTTCCTTTCACATTATGGTATCGGTCCTCAGACCTCAGAATCAACTATTCAAGCTGGAATACCTTTTAAAAAGGCTCAGAAGATTCTAGATCACCTTATAGTCAGTTTTATTCATGATGTAAAAGATGCTATATATTACTTTGAAAAAACGTTGCTTCATGATGGGTTCTCAGAACAGGTTATAAGTAAAATATTTCTTTGTGGTGTTGGGAGCCATATTAAAAATATTAATACTCACATCAGTAAGAGTTTGAAAATGGATGTTCTGAATCTTTCAGATTTCAATACAGCATTTATTCGTGAGTCAAGAGAAGACAAAGGCCCACTTATTAAAAGGCTAAGAGCGAATGGCCTATTTAAAAAGAGAGACGGCAAAGAAATACAATTAGATCAGGTCAAAGAAAGGATTGTTGCACATGAAAAAGCAATAGAATCAGCACAGAGTCCTGAAAGCGCAAAATATAGTTTAACAAGAATCGAAATGGAAAAAGATTCAAAATTAAAATCGATTGAATCGGCCAATCATAAACTTCTTAGTGCGTCAAAAGAATTCAAACACATAAAAGATGAATATATTTCTGGGCAAGAGGGTCTCAAATCAGATTTGAGCTCAGTTTGTGAGTTGTTAGAAATAGAAAGTGCATCATTATTAGAAAAGTATAAAGAGCAAGAAGATATTATAAATACCATTTCTCAATTAGAGTACAAATCAGATCGATCTAAGAACAAAGAAGAAAAAGACAAACTTGAGGCAAAAGGTCAATATCAATCCAGGGTAAAGAATGCTTCACATTCACGAGGGATGTTAATAGACGAAAAAGAAGGTTTAGATCAGGATATTGAGGGTCTTGAATCAACTATAATCAAGCTTGAAGAATCGCTTCAATTAATTGATCATTATATTGGCAATGGTCAAGATGAGGTTAATGTATTTGAATATTTAAAAGATTCTATTCAATCAACTGCTAATGCGTTCAAACAATCATTTCTTGATCATCTAAAACAAATTGACAATCTTTCTAAAGAAGATTTAAATAATTTACAACGTTCCAGTTATTTACTGGTTCAGAATACTAAGCGGATAGATGAGATCAAACAGTCTTTTGATACAATCGCATCTGGTGATCTAGATAGCGATAATCAAAACATAATTGATGGGCAAGAGGGAGTGGAAGTAAGAAAAAAATTATTGAATATATTGAATCTGGTTCTTGACGCTCCTGATAATTTGATTCGGTTAAAAAATCTTACTTCGTCAATTGTAAAGATCAATGAATCACAGATAGACATGTCTCTTAAAAGCAATGAGATCAAAGATAAGGTCAAATTTGCAAAGAGAGAGATGAAAGATAATAGAAAATCATTGTCTTCGATTAAAAAAGAAATAGAAATCCATACTAAGGAAGTTGATCGAAAGGTAAATGATCGTCAAGAAGAGATTGATCTATTGAAATATGTCAGAGATACGACTGAAATGATACATGATCTTCAGCATCATTCAACCCTTATAAATGAACTTAGACCGCAAAGAAAATTGCATAAAAATGAGATAAAAGATATTTCGATTAGGATGAAACGATTAAGCACACTCATTGAATCTTGCGAAAATTCACATGAGGCAATTGAGATAGAACAGGCTGAGCTTGAAAAGGCCTTTGAGCAAGATAAACAATATTTAAATGACCACATTGATAACCTTAAAGAAGAAGAGCAAGCAACTAAGAATGATTTAGATAATAATATTGGGAAGATAGACGATGTTTTAAAAGATATTGCTAATGCTTCTGCTTATACAGAGCAATTAGAGAAACAGGTGGTTATAAAGAAACAAGAGATAGAAAAATTGAACAAAGATAGTATTCCAATTACTAAAGTATTTAATACCGATAGGGGGAAATTGATAAATGAATTTAATGCACAGATTAAAATGGTTGATAAAGAGAAAGATAGAAAAATATCAGAAGCAAAAAGGTCAAAATCGGTTACGATAGAGGCTTTTTTTAAAAAAGAATTGCGAGACCTTGAAAAGAAGAGTAGCGTATTCGAGAAATCTCTAAAAAAAATAGTAAAAGATAGAGATAGAGCAAGAACTGATAAAGAGAAAGCACAGTCTTTACTTACCTTAACAAAGAATAAGAATAACCCAAAGATCACTAATCTTAAAAAACAGATCAATCAATTGCAAAAAGATCTAAACCAAGGAAGAAGATTCCAAGAGAGACTAGACAGCTTGGAGGCTCAGAAAAAAGAATGGGATGACCAATTAGCGAGTGAAAGAAAAAGTATAAATAGCCAAATCAGCGCACTTAATAAGGCGATAATACGAAAAAGCTCAGGTCCGTATATAGTTTTTTTAAAAAATGGTTTAAATCGTTTCAAGAATAATGGCGATGCAGATGAGATTGCAAGAGCGATGGCTCAAGAAAGCATTGCACTGGATAAAGTAGAAATAGTCAAACTAGAAAAAGACCTAGAACAATTTATGACCAGGTTTGAACAATTCATGCGCAAGTATAGGAAGAGTCACCGAACTGTTCTAACGAAACTGAAACCTTATGGTGGTAGGAAAAAGACGATATTGGCTAAAATAATAAAAGCCAAGGATAAAGTCCAAAAATTAGAGTCTATCATTCAAATAATGATTAATAAGGTTGATACAAAAAATGAATCGCTCATAGAATATCAAAATATATTTAAAGATTTAACTATAAATGAAAAAATAAGTCGGGCCAAAATAAAGAGTGAGATTCAAAACATTCCAAATAAAAAAGAGAATGCAAAGAGAGACATTGACAAACGTCTAGAAGAAAGGCTCAATCAACTATCTGTCAAGAGATCTTCAATCAAAGATGAAATGGAAAAGAGAATGAAGATATTAGAAGCTTCTTTTTCTAGTAAAGAATTAATTGTTAAGATAACAAAAGCTGAGGATAAGATGATATTTTTCTTCAGCGAGATAGAAAGAACAAAGGAAAAGATTCAAGAACTTTTTGATGAAGAGAATAAACTTAAAAAAGCAGGTGCTGTTTTGGAGAAACGACTTCAAAAGATCTTTAAAATGCATGATGCAGAGCAAGTAAAGGTTTCCAGAAAAGAAGATCGATTCAAAGATCAAAAAACAAGTTTGATTCAAAAATTAGATTCAAATCGCAGTGAATTATCAATTCTAAAAGATCAACTCATATCACTAGATGAGCAAAAAGACGACATAGTCAATAAATTGGAATCAGTTGATAAGAGCTATGAGGCATCGAATGATATTGTCAAAGATATGAAAAAAAGTATTAAGGTACCTTATCAATCAAAAAAGAATACGACCAGGCCTAATAGAACTGAACAATTAAAATATCTTGCTCAAATGGATAAAGATATGGTTGTCAATATTGATAGATCGGAGCGTATGGTAAAAGACCTTAACGTTTTGATAGATTCTTTAAATAATGAGAGGTCTGAGCTTGAAAGCTCAAATAATCTTTTGGATAATGATCTCGAATATTATGAGAAAGATCATTCACGAATTGATCTCTTAATTCAGAATAATAAAGAACATCTGATCAAGCTCTCAACAGATCATAGAATATCCTTAAATGCTATATCTAACATAAAAAAATTGTATCCATCGTCAAAGATCATGCTAAATGATCGGATCACAAAACTATATACGATCATTGAATTAAAGATAAAAGATCGAAATTCATTAAACGGTGAAATTGATGAAATACAAGATGAATTAAAAAATAAGCGAGTTGAGACTGCAATGCTAGATCAAGAACTTGGGAGAATAAATGAAGAAATGAGAGTTGCGCTTGAAAGTTCTTTTTATGAACAGGAGGCTGATGACGATAAATGGAAATGGGAAAGAGCAGATCGTAAGATAAATAGCTACATGGACTTGGCTCAATTAAAGACTCAGTCAAAAGTGTTATTTAATTCAATTACAGAAACAGAGGAAGGAATTGCACGATTAAAGAGTAAACAATCTTCAATTAATAATGTTATTTCTGAAAAAGAAAAGATAAGTCACAAAAAAATTAAACAGATGGAGGAAGTCTGTACAAGACTAGAGCTACAAATAACGAAAGAAAAAAATGAGATAGACGGGTTAGAACAAGAGGTAAAGCAACTTACGGGATTAGCGTTTAATTATGGAGACAGGGTTGATGTTCTTGAACAAGAACTAAAGGACTACAGGGAGAAACAAACAGAATATGAAATAGAGTTAAATGACTTAGATCGCTCATTAGAATCTATTCGGGATAGATCTGATAAGATCATGAAAAAGCAAAGATCGGTCAAGGGGAATTCGATTCAGATTGATTACATGGCAAACCTAGGTCTTTTAATGGACCCTGAACAAAAGCTTAATATTTTGCCTGAAGATCATAAAAAAGACTTCAAATATTTTAGGGCCAATCAAATTCTTCAAAATGCGGTTTTAGTTTTAATTACTGTCTTCTCACTTGGGTCTTTTGCTCAACGATCTAAAGTAGATCCACTTGAATTAATGCTACCTATAAAACAATCAGAACTAAGTCTATTGGAAATGCGACAGGAGATGAAAGATGTTGTTTTAGATAAAAATCTTATTGCAAATACTTTTAGCCAATTAGTAAAAGACGATAAGACAATATCTTCAGAGATGGTATCAATACTAAAATACTTTAGTCAAACCATCCCGATGGACTTTAAGGTAACCGATTTAACTCTAGACAAGATTCAGCCACTAAATAACTCCAACAATTTAGAACCTAATCAATCAAAAATATCAATTAGCATCAATGGTTTTTTTGAACAGAATAAAGGGAAAGCATCTACATATGCAGCAAAACTTATAAAGACCTTGAGTGATACAAAAAGATTTGAGAGTGTTGAGATCGAGCAGGAAAAAGAGATATCACCAAAAAGAACAAATTACTTAATGAGAATAATACGTTAGGTCGCTATGAACCAGAAGATCAAATATTATTTATTATTATTTACATTGATGTCTTTAGGCGCAATCTATTATTGGGATATTAATATTGTTAAAGAAAAAGTAAAAAACGTTCAATATTCTATTAAAGAGGTGGATTCAAAGCTCCAGGAAGGATCTACCATTTTGGATGAAATGAACCAGATTAGGAAGAAGTTTATTGAAAATAGGCAGGACTTAGTTTCTCAAAGAATATCTGGTGCAGAACTAATGACCCAGTTAAGTCAAATAAAAGAT
The DNA here is from genome assembly GCA_002698235.1 of Fidelibacterota bacterium. Taxonomy (GTDB): domain Bacteria; phylum Fidelibacterota; class Marinisomatia; order Marinisomatales; family UBA1611; genus NZWG01. Next base: position 10,969 of record NZWG01000073.1, read on the forward strand.
TTGGCAGATCAATTGGGTATTGAAATAGAGGGCATGGAGATAGATCCAAGAAATACATTCCCAGTTATAGAGACCAATGATGGCAGCGAACAAGTAAGAATGGAGAGGCATTCAGTGAACTTTAAATTATCTGGAAATTTTATGTTAATAGGTAGGTTCATTGATGAAGTACAAAATAATCATAGGATGCTTCAAATGCAGCATTGTTCAATTGGGTTAGATAGTCTTGATCCAAGGGGGGTTATTGCTCAGCTTGGATATCTAACCTACGGAGGTTCTGAATCATGATTAAAGAAAAAATTATCATCACTACAATCGGCTCTGTGATTTTGATGGTTCTTTTAGAATCTGTTTCTATCTTTTCAAATCAGCATGACTCGTTTATTCATGATCTGGAAGATAAAAATGAGCGAATAGATAAAAAGATAAATGAAATTCAGTCACCACTGGTTCCTCTACAGATTCATGATTGGGGTGAGGATATATTCTACGATAGGACTGATATTTATAATAGCTGGTTCAAATTAACAGGTATTACTCAATTCGAAGATGGCTACAAGGCGATTATAAATGGAGAGATTACCCATGAACATAATCGAGTTAGAGGGTTCACGGTAGTTGAGATAAATGAAGATCAGGTAGCCCTAGAGCGAGATCAATATAGCGTAACGCTTAAACTGGAAAAATAAATGAAATACTTACAGATCATTCTAAAAATATGCTTTTATTATTTTGCATTATCATTATGTGTCATGCAAGCGCAGAGTTTTAAATATGGTTTATTCCCTCCCACTTCGGTTTTAAATGATATATATGTTCAGGATAAAGAGAAATCATATGAGCTTGTGATGGAGTTTAGTGATGCAAAGTTTGACTACATTACAAATGAGACATTCGCACCCCCGAGTATTTCTTTATCATTTAAGAACGTAACGTGGGCAAAAGGAAATTTTACCAAAAAATGTGAGCAAGCTCCTCTTTATCAATATTCAATTAGTGTCCCTAGGAATTCAAATCAAAAAGAATTAGATGACAGATTAAAATTGAAATTGGATTTTACAAGAGTACCCGATTACAGTTTGAAAATCGAGCCATCTAATGATGGAAGTAAAAACCATGTTCTTAAGATAACATGGGACAAGAATAATGTGAAAAAGAGTCCAAGGCAGTATGCCTCTTCATCAAAAAGGTTACCTCCATCAAGAGTTAGTTTAAATTTTCAAAATGCAAAATTAGTCAATGTAGTAAGAATGCTNCTATCCGAAGACAATCTAAATTTAATTATGGGCGAAGATGTTTCAGGACGCGTAACTGTTAACCTTGATGATGTATCGCTTGAAACAGCATTGGACGCNATACTACACGTCAATAATTATGAATGGTTCATTCAAGATAATATTATCATTGTACAACCAACTACGACAAAAAAGATCATGAGTGGAGAATTACTGACTCGCATGTTCCGTTTGGATTATGTTGCAGGTAGCATTGCTTTGGAGGCCGTAAACGAAGTCCTAACAGCTCGTGGGAAAATAAGAGCAATATCATCCACAGGGTCAACCAACCTCGAGCCTGGTGAGAAAGACATATTACTAGTGACAGACCTACCAAATAATTTCTCACTAATTGAGGGTGTTGTACGGTCTCTTGATGTTAAAAGTGATCAGATAAATATATCTGTCAAATTTGTAGAGACAGCTTTGATGCACGATGAAACTATAGGAATTAATTGGGACCTTAGAGAAAAGATGAGCATTCTTAGCAACCTAGGTACGGATACATTATCTACTTTTGATCTTGGTTATGTTACAATGGGTGACCAGACGATGAACTTTGCAACTCTTAGTAGACCAATTGTATCTGCAATGCTGTCACTATTGGCAAACGATGGGAGTACAAAATTGCTCCAAGAACCACAGGTGACCACAATGAACAATTCACCTGCCAATATTGTAGTGGGCACTACCATACCAGTATTGGTTCCTCAGGGAGAAGGAAGTGTCTTTGGTACCAATCCATACACCTATGAAGATAAGCATGTGAATATCTCTTTGGACGTATTGCCAAGAGTTAATAATGATAAGGTAATTAGTATGAAAATTGATGCGGTTGTCCAAGATATCATTGGTTTTATTGGCGATGACCAGCGTCCTATGATATCAACCAGATCCACAAATACTACGGTAAGAGTAAATAATGGAGAGACTCTATTGATTGGTGGATTGATNTTTGATACTGCTGATGAGATCAAATCAAAAGTTCCTCTATTAGGAGACATACCAATAATCAAAAAACTCTTTAATTATAGTAGCAAGGATAAGGAACAGCGAGAGCTGTTGATATTTATTACTCCAACAGTTATTGCAAGTGATGTTTAAGGGAAAAATAAAAATGAAAAAAACTTATAAATATCTTGGTTTCCATTTCATTGGATTTTTCCTATCCACAAATANTGCCATTGGGCAGGATTTTTTCTTTGGGAATAATAAACCAATAGCTGAAGCAGGTAATGACATAAAAACTCTTTCAGGAGAGATAATATTTTTGGATGGTTCTAGATCATTTGTTGGAGATGGTTCAAAGATAAAATACCATTGGATCTTCTCCCCTGGTCTTGTCCTAAAAAATGATAATGACTTTTCATCGGAGATATCCATTGAAACATATGGNGGAGAATACATAAAGAGTGTCCAAACCAATAAACAAGTTTTAAAAGTTAAAGTTCACGATAACGATCCAGGAACAAAATTAGAAGTTGTTTTAAAGGTTAAAGATCGAATTGGTTTCGAAGACAAAGACACTCTATTAGTAGAATATATTGCTCCAAAAACACAGAAAAAAGCCACACCAGAGATGTCAATGAGCCCTCCTTTGACCTCATTAGATGTGTCCTTTGACCCTATTGGAGATAAAACAAATTTAGATGGTATTTTTATTCAAGGATTTTCAAATAAGTCCATAAGAGATATTGATGCACAAATCATTAATAGTATCATCATGGACCAGATCAAATCAATAGGTTTTCAATTCGATGTGCTTCTAGATACTGATATACAAGGGAAGCAGAAGCCAGAGGGATATAAANACGAATGTAATTCAGACCTATGCATAGCAAAAAACGCTATAGCTTTGAATGCTAGATATTTTCTTGCATGGAATTTTGCTCAATCAGTAGACAACCTTTCATTGAGGGTTTTTGAGTCTGTAGACCAAGAGACTCTGATAAAAGAGGTGAATATTATTGGGCCATATGTTCAAATGAATCAATCAGGCGTGTATGGACTTGATAAAGATTTGAGGTCAAGTGTATCTAAGCTAATGGGGACAAATAATTTCAAAAAGGAAATCTCACTTGTTGATAGAGTGATAATGAAAAACGAAAGTCTCATATCATATGGTAAATACCCACTGATCTTAGGTGCTGCATATCTTTTTATTGATAAGGTGTTTGCCTCTGATGAAAGTGACCCAGACCCAGAGATGCCTCCGGGATTTCCACATGACAACTAAAGAATTAATAAAAATCAAGGTGTTCGCACATAACAGGAGTTTAATATGAAGAAATTCATTCCTATTCTCATTTTATTTTTAACCATTACCTACAGTCAAAATAGATTTGCTAAAAGCGGTAAGAGTGGTGGTGTTCAAAAAGATGTTGTAGAAAAGATGAGATCAACCAGCAATCAAAATGTCCCAAGACGTATATCTTATCAGGGCCTAATAACAAAGGCAGATGGTAGCCCAACTGATGATGGGAGCTATGAGATATTGTTCAAGGTTTTTGAAACTGCTGATGGTGGCGAAGCGATTTGGTCTGAAAACCAAGAGGTAACCGTAAATAATGGCATTATTAGTACCATTTTGGGTAACACGAATCCGTTCACTGTTGTTCCTCCAGAAGCATTTCTAGAGTTAACTGTTTCTGGGTCAACACTGTCGCCTCGGCAAGTACTAACATCTGTTTTTTATTCTGTATTGTCAGATACTTCAGGATATGCCAANGCNGCTGATTATGGGTCNTTATCCAACCTTCCTGATCTAGATGTCTATGTCTTAAAAGATTCTTTAGCAAGNTATCCAACCAGNGCAGATCTNTATGATACTTTATCCGTCTACCAGACATTGGATTCTAATTTGACTGATTTAGTTGAAGATGGTNTCCTTTCTGCAAGCAAAATAGAGTATGGTNTTTCTTCAGTTGGAGATTCTGGCCAAACATGGATATCCGANGGTGACGGAGCTGGTAGGTGGGGAAATCCTTCNTCGGTTGCGGCAGATGATATAATAATCGGGGATGGTAACATATCCATTCAAACCATAAATGGAGGAGTAAGCATTGTCCCATCCGATGGGTANGGCATTGTNCTCGATAGNACCTTGACCATTGACGGCAANCTTATGGGNATNACAAACGATACTGANCTATTAANTTTTTCNAGAGATACATTGACAGTAAGAGGAACCGTAATGGCATCAACAATTGGTGGNTTTGCCGTTCTAGATGAGGATGATATGGCNTCTGANTCAGATNTNCAGCTAGCAACACANCAATCCATAAAAACATATGTAGANACCAAGCANGACTATGATGAAGATCTAGAGACAATAGGCTCTCNNGAACACGTGGATGGTAATTTNCTTGTATCTAATGGTTCCGAATGGACGGTTGAAAGTGACTCTATNGCTAGAGCTTCANTAGGACTTGGNAGTATAGCCATGTTAGACAGTGACAACATGGANATCAATGGTGGTACAATAGATGGGACCATAATTGGAGCTGAAAANCCNCAGGTAGGNAANTTTACTACGGTACAGGCACAATCNAGGGCCTATGTTGGTGATATGATTATTGATAGNGGTAGCATCTCTNCTGAGNGTGGGACGNTTTCTTTTGATGATGATATNATAACNACAACNGGNACANTAAGTTCTGGGTCAGGTTCCACNATTGGNAATCTGACTCTAGCANANGGATCCATATCATCTTCATCNAANCAANTAGATTTTGGNGATGATGATCTNTCTACAACCGGGACNCTTAGTACNGGAATAGCAACTNTGGGNTCNGGNTCAACNATNGGNAATTTAACTTTNANTGATGGTACCATAGCATCTGAATCAGATAATATATCGTTTGGAAGTGATAATCTTTCNACNAANGGAACANTNACAGCAGGAGTATCAACTNTTTCATCGGGTTCTGAGATTGGAGANTTAACNATATCCAATGGATCNATCACTTCATCGTCTGACGCAATAGATTTTGGAAATGATGCTCTATCTACAACCGGGACACTTAGTACGGGTACCGCCACCTTGGCAACGGGTTCAACAGTAGGAAATCTTACCCTGGCCGATGGGTCCATCATCTCATCATCTGACGCAATAGATTTTGGAAATGATGCTCTATCTACAACAGGGACTCTTAGAACGGGTATCGCTACCTTGGCAACGGGTTCAACAGTAGGAAATCTTACCCTGGCCGATGGGTCCATTACTTCATCTTCTAATGCAATTGATTTTGGGAACAATACCCTTACCACTTCTTCAAACATAACGGCAAATTCATTTATCGGAGATGGTTCAAATATTACTGGCGTTGAGGCATCATCAATGGGGGTACTGGCTGGAGTTTCGCCCATAGTACTTGAAGGGGAGTCAATAAACGATTACGAAATCATACTTTCTGTAGAAGATCCAACGCTATCTGATAAGACGATTACTTTTCCAAACGCAACAGGAACAATTATTACAACTGGTAATGATTCTGCAATAGA
>NZWG01000074.1 GCA_002698235.1 Fidelibacterota bacterium
CTCTTTAATGGCCTCTCTGTAGTTATTGGATTTTCAGCACTGTTATTTTCTGTATTTGTTCCTGTAAGAATTTTTGGTATCCTGGTGATGGGGTCAATATCCTTTTGTTTATTTGGTGCATTGGCAACATTGCCTGCTTTGACTAGNTTAACCAAACCAAAATTCCTTTATAAATGAACCAAGAACAGAAAGATAAGANCTTAAGCAGTATTATAGNTTTTATNACTNTGGCNTTGGTTANATATCTATTGTCAANNTNNGNAGTATTNAATATACAAGAAGGTAGGACTTTAAANGAATTATTCTCANTTGTGATNGCCCAGTATCNAGACTTTGTTCTGATAGCATATATTTTTATATGCTTTCAANTGGCTGGTTTTGTAGAACTGAAGTATAAGAAAGATTTTATCACGGTATCGATTCTTAGTATTNTACTGACACCCATCTCAATTTTATTTATTATTCAAAANGATAGCGATGAAGAATAAACCAATAATTATTTTCACTNTTTTATATTCCATCTCANTNGGTCAGGANATNTCGGCAAANGAGATTATGGAACGAGTNCATTCTATAAAAAGACCAAGCGCATCCATTATGGAAATCAGGCTAGACATTACACGNGTCAAACGAAAAAAGGAAAAGACAAAGGTCAGAGANTTTATNAGGTATGAAAAATATTATGATTCGGGTAAGTACAGGTCTAAATCCTTAGCAAGATTNATAAAGCCAAAGATCGTNAANGGTACAGGATTATTGAGTTGGATAAATAGAAATGGTCAGACNGAGCAGTGGTTCTTTCTACCAAAATTAAAAACAGCNAANAAGGTAAANGCAAAAGAAAAGTCGAGATCNTTTCTAAATACTGANTTTATTTATGAAGATCTAGAAAGCCGAAAACCTGGTCTTGATAGTCTAGCCAGTATTGGTACNGAATTCATCAATGGTGANCAGTGTAAAGTATTAATGGCATGGCCAAAAAGTGAGAGTGCGTACTTTTCAAGAAAGATATGGGTCAATATTCGCAATTGGCAAATCTGTAAGGTGGAATATTATAAAAGTGAATTCGAAAAACAGAAAACTCTGACCCTAACAGACTTTATTGAGGACAATGGATTTACAACAGCAGGTAAGATGGTAATGGACAGCGGGGATGGTAATAAAACGGTTATGCAGGTTATGTCTTTCAAGGCTAATGTTGGTCTAAACGACGAGATCTTTTCAAGATCTTTTCTAATAAAAATATAATATCCTTTAATAACGAATTAGTGAGCAGGCAGCNGATAATCCAGCTCCNGTACCTATCAACATGACCAGGTCACCTCTTTTTATTCTACGATCTTTGATNGCCATTACCAGTGTCATAGGAACTGATGCCGCAACACAGTTTCCAAATTTTGATACAGTCTCTAAAACCTGTTTATCTCTAAAACCTCCAACGATNGAGTAGGCATCAACTGCTTTCTTTGANGCNTGGTGTGGAATAACCCAATCTATTGATTCCTTGTCTANTCCAGTTTCATTCANGGNTCTTAATAACATTCNATACACTTGTTTACGGGCTATCTTGTAAACAGCTGGACCATCCATCGAAAATAAATTGTCNTCTCTTTTTGTATTGGGGTTAAGCGGGTGTTTTTTAGTCCCACCACCACGNACTTCAGTCAGATTTGTTCCACTTGGCCAGGTGCTCATAGTATGATACAATAATTGACTGCNTTCTTGGTNGNATGAAGGTTCCAATAGAACGGATGCTGCACCATCACCAAGAAGAGATGCGCTCTCTGGTTCATCAAAATTTCTTCCAATGGTACCTCGGTCAGAAGAGATTATTAAAATACGTTTATAAGACTGCGATTGTATTAGACTGCTTGCAGTATGGAATGCNGCAATGAAGGAGAGACATGTACAGTGTATGCTAAATGATGGTATGCCTTCAAATCCCATTTCTTTTTGAAAAAATGTAGATGTATCAGGTATGGTCTGTTTTGGGACNCCTGATGCATTAATAATTAGATCNGGTTNNTCTCCGCTATCCAATGCTTCTTTTCCAGCAATTGCACCCATTTCATCCACATCAATATCAGAGATACGNCTTTCATAGACCCCTGATTTTTGATGGATCCAATCAGTNGATNTTTTAAGTAGAGGTGCGAGTTCCTCTGANCTCTCTATTNTAGGTGGNAGATAAAGCCCTGAGCCACTTATTTTNACGTTTAGCATACAACTAAAAGAAATATTTTANTTCAAATCTAAGGTGAGAGAAATCCTCCATTTGATTGAATGGGTAGCTATCACCTTCGGGATGACTTGAGTCTCCATTGATCTTTGTTATAGCGATGGTANCATCTAGNTTTTGATTTAAGGAATATGTCATTTTNAATTCCATTAATAGCCCNTTAGAGGAATGTTCTTTGCTTGACTCACCATCAGAGGATATTTCTTTTTTNTCNATGGANGAANCATCGANCATAGATGTNAAAGATAGTTTTAATTGTTCATCAANNATCTCTTTATCTAAAGTCAAAAAAAATGCTCTATCTGTTAAAATCGCAAGTGGTACCCCCATTCCAGGAGTGAAGAAATTAGATGGCTTCATTTCATCTGGGTCTATTTCTAAATTTGGAATGTCNATCTCCTGATCAACAGGAAGACTATCAGAAGAATAAGTTAAGGTGTCATGAGAAAANTATTGNGCNANCAGATTGATNCCAAAAGGTAATTCTGTTTCTATTTGGAANGTTGATTGAAAATATTTTGCTTCTTCCATTAACGGGTAGGTGAAGTGCAGTGANTCATAATAAACTGGGTTGAATGAACTAGGTCTTTCAATAGAATTATTTTTGTCTGCAGTGGAAAAATAACCCAGGTCATACCTTATTATGAACCAGTCACTCAAAAAGACACCTCCTAAACCAAAAACATCTGTTTTCCTATATCCGTAAACAACATCTACATTGGGAAATGANATATCACTACCATGNCCATAGACATTGATGCCCGATAGGTTAAATGTTCTATCGTATCCTGAATAATATGAAGCAGATAGATCCCCAAGACCGGTTGAGAAAGTACCTTGAATCCCACCCTCATATGGTAGACCCTGTATTGGGAAAATTTCAGATGCCAAAGGGTAAACGGGTAATTGAATAGGAAAGTCATCGTCTCCAAGCGGGATGCGGTTGGTAGCATGAAGAGGAGAGAAGACTGTATTGATCTTTAGGTTTCCATAATAATAGTCCATTGCTATGGATAAAGTGGCCATTTTTCTTTCGATTCCACCAAAGAATAAGTAGTAATAATCAAGACTGCTTGGGTTATCTATTGGGCTATTCTCATCAACATTTCCCCAAGAATGGATCTGTTTTCCGATTCGTAATTCCATTTGATCATGATAATATGTAATGTATAATTCTCTCATGTCAAAAATAAAATCCTGTGGGTCACTTGATCCTAAAAAATAGGCATCATCTCTTAGGTGATATTCAATTGTGAAATTGCCATTCAATGACATATTATCGTTTCGTTGTTCCATATTCAATGATGCCATTCTATATGGTATATCGATCAAGCTACGATCAGATAATCTAGATATGTATGTGTAGTCGACATACCCTGAAAACATGATATTTGAATTGTCCGAAAGTAGTTTGGATATGAAAATGAGAAATACAAAAAACGCATGATAAAAGTAGAAAAAGCTTCTCATCATTTTAATAACAATGTTTTTTGAATTTGTGTTTCTGAGCCATCATTAAATTTAATATAGTATATACCTGAGGAATACTGGCTTCCATCCCAAGTGACATGATGAGACCCTCGTTGAAAGATCTTTCCTTTGGAAATCACATCAACACTTTTTCCAGTTCCATCGTAAACTAAGATATTCATTTTTCTATCATGAGGTATCTCCAATTTTATATTTACCTTTGGATTAAAAGGGTTGGGGTATGGTGTTGATATCAAGTACTGATAGGGAAGTGTTGGCTCATCACTTTGTATACTACTCATATCGCAATCTTGTGGAGAGTATACTGGAAATGAATAGTAAAACTGATCTAAGCTGAGTTCAAAATTATCACTCTCAGAAGCACAAGTTGGGACATCAATGCATAAGTTGTTTGCTCCAATTGCAAAGTATGGATACCCACCATTATCGNTACCANTCCAATTNACTTCCATGTTNCAAAAGCAATCTGGAAGTGAATNCAATTCATTATTGAANAGCCAAAGATAGGATAAATTTTCAAGTTCACATATTGAACTAGGGATGTAGGTTATTTTATTATACCCAAGGTCAAGAAANTATAAATTAGATAGGTTGCCCAAACTATCCCCAACGGAAGTAAGAATNTTGTTATTGATATANAGGGAAAATAANTTGCTCATTTTATGGAANGATTCTGGTAGCTCNGANATNCTATTCCATTCNAAATAAAGCGANGCAAGATCATCTAGATCTCCCATATTCTCCGGTAAATAATAGATGGTATCATTTACACCAGTGTTATTTCCNTAGTTTCCCGCAACCAAAAAACGAAGTCTTCCATTAAACCAGGTNTGGGTACCTAATCCAAGTGCCGATTCGTAATCAAGTTCATTTTTTATAATGATACTATCTAGAACGTTAATGTCATTGTTTTTAAAACAAGAATCACCTACCAAGATCGTAACGTTATCTGGAATTTCTTCAAAATAGGTTGANGCACTATCNCACTGTGCAGATGCACGNTTTAAAAGTAAGANAACAATAATGGTCANTAGATGTTTCATTTTATTTAAGTAAGATCACTTTTTCGGTTTTGAATTNATCNTNTACTGTCATCCGAATGAAATAGATTCCAGCAGCAATATTTTTAGNATTCCAATTTATTGCATGTTTTCCTGCAAAAGATCTTGTTTCTATCAATGTCTCAATNAGTTTTCCATTGATNCCAAANACTTCAAGGTTAATATCTTGTTCATGANCTACNCTAAACTCTATTCTAGTNGNGGGGTTGAAAGGATTTGGATATGGTTTNCCAATATGAAAAGTTTCTGGCTGNATNTTTTCGGTCTTAGTTAGTGGAGTGGTAAAACCACTAAANGATAAGATCCNTGNCNTATTTGGATGGTCANCCGGTATGATGNTAAGGTGTATTGGATTANCCTGTTCAATTGATNAAATATTTCCCTCAAATGANACGACCTCNCTCATTCCAGAGTCCAACTCAAGGTTGATCACCTGAGAATCAAACCATCCTTGGTCATCATTGANCTGAAGTNNTAGAGAAATTGGAGATGAACCAACNTTGACAAAGTCATATGACACGCTTGAGGNGCCTATAGGTAAATAAACACCGACATTATCATTGTACTCTTTATAACCTACGATCNTTGCACTGTAGGCCAAGGGAAAAATACCTGGTATNCGATTTGCTCTATAAACAGCACCGTCAGGTAGACTTAAATTATACAANCCTTCCCATATAATATTACCATTGGGCTCAACTTCTAATGAACGACCACCACCACCAACGGTNGTCAAAAGAATATTNCCGTTATCTAATTTTTGTACATTTCCTGAGGCAAAACCGAAAAGTTCTGGCNCAAGTTCGTNAGACCATGNAATCGATGCTNGTTGGTCATTTACNTCAATCTCNATGGCCCTNGATATAGGCTCNTCTGTACCTCTNAATTCCGGTGCAAGATTACCATTGTCAAAGGTAAGAAGGTTCCCATTCTCTAATTTTTGGAGACTGTGTTGGAAACTAAATCCGAGGTCATTACCAAGGGTAACATCACCTGATGGCATATCTCTTCCCATATTCCATACGACCTCACCAGAAGGATAGTCTATTTTGGTTATTCTAGATAGATGCCTTGTAGATATGTAGAGGCAGCTTTCCTCATCATCATAGATCACTGCATTGACATGGGTCCAGTCATAATGGAGACTGATGTAGGCCTCTGTCCAGGTTCCACCAACTTGGTCATAGTCTGACATGTTGTAATGATCGAAAACGCTCCATGACCATACTATCTCTTTTGTATCTTTATCCCATTCTACAAGCTTATCTCCCACCCATGGGAATTCAATGGTTATCCCATCTGCCTGAAATCCTAGACCTTGAAACAGGGGAGTCCACCCGCCAACGGGTATAACACCCAATGAATTCGTTTCAATAATGCCAAGATAATTCCCATTTGGGAGCTGAATCATATCATGATGAAGGAAATCATTATTTGGCTCTGACCAGACGATCTCACCATCAAATGCTCTTTCAGAGCCAGGAAGGTTATTTTGAGTCCCTGGAGCAAAGTTGCAGCCTAGAATATTTCCATTATGACCGGTACTATAGTAAATAAAGTCATCATTGCCTGAATTCCAAATCTCTCTTCCATCTTGATCAATTGCGGCAGAGAAATAATTAAAAAATGCTCCGAAAACAGTAATCCCATCAGAATAGAGTTGATCGTTAATAACATTAACTGTTGAAGAAGAGAGAGACTGGTTAGTGTGAAACGANCGTGCATCTGACCAGGGGCCGGGTCCTTGCCCGTCTAGATCATTAGCTCTAACACGCCAGAAATAAGTGCTCTCCCATTCAATTCTATCTCGCTCGATGTAGACAAGGTCATTAGTGAAGATCTGATCTGTATTATCAGAAAATCCTGAATCCTCTGAAAGCTGAAGGTCATATCCGCTAGCTTCTGGAATTTGTTCCCATTCAAACATTACGTATACATGATCTAAATACGCATCGTTATCTGGTGAAATTAGTTGCGCAGATGAAATTGAAAAGAGCAGTGATAATGATAAATTTTTCATGATCAAAATNATAGTGCGTCCTCTAGCCAGTTAAGTACCTCTGTCCCTTGTGTGATCCAAGCCTTATTTAATCCAAAATCTGGGAAATTACCAAGTAGTTCACCATTCCAGGCATAGGTGACCATTGTCTTAGAAGTAGANATTCTCTTTAAGATCCATATGCCTGCAGCATTATCCAACCTTACCAACCCTGATCTCAATATTCCATTTGGGTGTTTAACAGAGTGAAAAGAAAATGTCCACTGGTCCTCTTTTTTTTCAATGGAATATTCAATAACGTAATCACGACCTGCAAATGGGAATGGCATGTCTAGTATAACGTGAACAACATTACTGTCTAATCGTTTTGTTTCTGTAACGCGTTTGAAAATATTTGGATAAAGATCGATGTTTTGAATTACTTCTGCAACTTTGTGAATGTCTCTTTCTATTATCTTTTCTGCTCTACTGATTGGGTATCCTTCATATTGTNGCCAATCGATCTTAACAGGTTGGTCTTGTAGGTTTATCCAGTTACTCCAGGTGTTTATTTTATCTAGNTCTAANGCTAGAGCATGAGATTGTATNGTGATCAAAAGTAGAATGATTCGCATTTGTTATGATAAAAAGGTTTGGTAGATCTCTTTACAATCATTTTTGATCTGGCTCTCAGTTAGACCAAATCTTTCTAGGTCATACTTGTGCCCACTTTCGTACGACCTTTGTTCTTCTGCAGTCTTTTGGATGGTCTTAATTAGATCATCAGTCTTTTCAATATCTATAAAATCTAAAATTTCATCCATAAGTGATTCAAAATCATTCATCATGNCATTAAAACGAATTACCATGACCTTTTCCTTATCAATTTTATTGTTGGTCCAATCTTGTTCAAATCTCTTTAATAATTCAACAAGAGCGAGATATAGCCTNCTTATGAACCTTTGTTTTATATCATGATCTAATGACCAGAAATCAAATTTTTTATCAAGAACTCCAGTTACTAGACTAAGTCCTGATGGAATGACGCTTAATGGATCTCGTATCATATATAATATCTTGGCATCTTTATGTCGTTTTTGAAAAGAGGGGAGGTTGCTGCTTAGGCTAAATAGTTTTCCAATATAGCGATCGCCTTTATTNGAAATAAGGTTGCGCCTCCAAACAGTTTCAAACCATTTAAAATCTCTTTTTGAAGTATCTCTAATACTGGGATCGACCCAATGAAACAGATCTTCTTCATGAAATGTCAGAAAGAATCCATAAAGGAAAAATCCATCCAAGTATCTAAATAGTAGAGAAACATCATCAGTTTCAACTGAGGTCAGGCTTGTTCTATGAGCCTCTGTTGAATGATGTCTGGCTGGGCTTATTTTTTCCATCAAAGGTAAAATAGGCTTTACCAACTTTTGAATTAAAATAGATGGGTAGAGCATTTGCCAAAGTTGTGAACCTGAACCAAACTTTTGTTTTATCAAAAAGCGATGGAGGAAGGTTGTTCCNGACCTTGGGTTTCCAACAATAACGATTGGATCTTTAAGCGGTTTTCTTATTGACCAGAAAAGTATGTGGTCTAAAAATTGCCCAATTAATACCACTATTCTAAGAAATAGCAATAAAATTCCAGTAAGGATAGGGGCGAGCCAACTATTGAAATTTCTCCCAATGACCAAGTATATTGTAAATATTCGTTTGAGTACCATTATATGTTTATACGTACAAGAATTATAAATAACTTATGAGATTATAAGAACAAATTATTAAACTATGTGACATATTAAGAGTCGCATAGATAAGCACTTTATCAGCAATAAACTTACATTTAACAGACATATGAAAAAATTATTGATTGGCTATATTACTTTTTTAATACCCATTTATGGACAAGTATTTGATGGAATGACCTTGTTCTCACCTGCAGCTGGTGGTGGTGGTGGTGGNGGAGAATTCCATACCTTTTTGATTGATAATGATCTAAATGAGATAAATAGTTGGGACCATCCAAGAGGTGCTGCGAGNATGGCGTATTTATTAACAGATAGTACACTGGTATANCCCTACAGAGTAGCAAANCCTACTATGAACTCAGGTGGAGTTGGCGGTGGTATCTCAAAATATTCTTGGGATGGTGAACTATTATGGAACTATGAGATCTCAAATGANACCTATCAACACCACCATGATGTTGAACCACTTCCAAATGGAAATATTTTGGTCATTGCTTGGGAATTAAAAACAGGAGATGAAGCCTATGCAGCTGGAAGAGAATCCATAGATAATACTTTGAATGTTATGTGGGCCGAGGCAATACTTGAGCTTGAGCCTGTAGGAAATAATGATGTAAACATTGTTTGGGAGTGGCATATCTGGGATCATTTGATCCAAGATATTGACCCTGACCTACCTAANTATGGCGTCATAAGTGAGCACCCCGAGTTACAGGATATCAATTACGGATCAGCCGGAAGTACTGGTGGTCCTAGTGGTGCAAATGGAGACTGGAAACATTTTAATGCTGTTGCATACAATGAGGAACTNGATCAGATCGCACTTTCATCTAGATTNCATGATGAGATATATATCATTGACCATAGTACNACCACAGAGGAGGCTGCCGGTCATACAGGAGGTAATTCTGGTATGGGTGGTGACTTTTTATATCGTTGGGGAAATCCACAANCTTATGGTAGGGGCAATGATTCAGATCGTCAATTGGATGATCAGCATAGTGTGAACTGGATACCTTCAGGGTACCCTGGTGAAGGTAATCTTATCTTATTTAATAATAATTATGGTTCCAATTCAGCTGTTTTTGAGATTGTTACTCCTTTGAATAATGATGGTACTTATTTNATATCCAATGACCAGTCTTTTGGNCCTGANGAACCATTGTGGATACATACCGGTCCATTTCATACCCAGATGCAGGGNGGTGCCTTTCGACTACCAAATGGCAATACCCTTATTACAGATTGTAATGACGCTACCATATTTGAAGTAACCTANGATCATGAAATTGTTTGGGCTAATTCTTTTAGTAGTGGTGCTGGGCCAAGTTTTATTGCAAGAGCACAAAAATATGCAATGGATTATTTAGGCGGAGATGGTTTTCCTAATTATGAGAGAGGAGATGTGAACTTTGATGGTTTTATTAACATTCAAGATCTTACAATGGTAATAGATATGGTTTCAGGATTTGGTTATGCTCCAACACCACCAGCAGATTACGACGAAAATGGGACAGTAAACCACTCGGACTGGGGGCAACTATTGTCTGTCATATTGAGCAACTAGTAGGTCAATTGGTTTCAAAAGACTTTATCGGTCATTTCAAAATCATGGTCAAGGTCATGTTCATTGGCCTCTTTATTTTCCTTTTCCTCTCTGATACCTTTTTTACTTTTTTAAACATTGAATAATCCTCTATATAAAGATCGAGTGATCGAATGGTCCGTCCGTCAGGCAATTGAACACTCAAAAAGAACCGTCATTATCTCAGTTTTAGCAACTCTAATGATGGGGTATGGGCTACGTTATCTAATTGTAGATGATGATATGATGAAAATGTTGCCCCAGAATCTAGAGTCAAAAATAGCCTGGGATACTGTACAGAACGAATTCGGTAGCACTGAAATTATTTTTGTTGGTTTTGGTCATGAGGACTCCTCCGTTTATGAACAAAGATATTTATCTGATCTGTGGGAATTTTCCGAAAACCTAGAGGAACTCGAAGTGGTTCGTAGGGTTACTAACATAAGTACTTCGACAAGGATCGATCAGGATAAAGGTTTCATGGAGATAGACGACCTCCAACACACAAAGAATCTTACAGTGGCCGAGATACAAGGCATTAAGAACTATCTTAATAAAAACTCTGAACTGAAGAAGCAATTAGTAAGCAAAGGTGAAAATTATTTACTAACCATTATTCAGCCTGAAGAAAACTTTGGTTTAGATAGGTTTAGAAATGATGTTGTTCGTGTATCGAATTCTATTTTAGCTGGATATGAAATTCATTATGGTGGTACTGCCTATATAACTGGTTCAGTCCCTCAACTCATTCGCCAAGATGTTAAATCTTTGATAATGATAGGACTACTTATCATGGTTGTGGTTTTATTAGCCAATCTCAGGAGCTTGAAAGCGGTTTTGATGGTTATGTATGTGATCTTCTCATCTCTGATAGCTATGCTTGGCTTTATGGGTTGGGCTTATAAGATAACTGATTCAGACCGTTTTTTATTTGCACTATTAAGTACATCGATGCCCATCATACTGTTAACCATAGCAAATTCAGATGGTGTGCACGTTGTCACAAAATTTTTTCGTGAATTTAGACGGTTAGGAAATATTGAAAGTGCAACGATCAATACGATGTCATCGTTAATAGTTCCAATATTTTTGACCAGTATCACAACAATAGCAGCGTTTCTTACTATGACCACCTCACCTCTAGAGCCGTTGGTTGGCTATGGGATCTGCATATCCATCGGCATTGGATGGGCGTGGTTACTTAGTTCAATAACACTCCCTGCAATCATAAATATCACAGACTGGAATCAAAGTAGTGATTTCATAGCAAGACCAAGTGTTTTAGAAAGATCAGTTGTAGTGATGAGCAAGGCAGTTGTTAGTTTCCCAAGATATGTTTTTTCAGGGGGGTTGGCCTTGGTACTCATGGGATTGCTTGGTTTACATAAGATCAAAGTAGATGTAAATGTTGCTAGCTTCTTTAAACCTGGTACAGAGATAAGAGACAGCATGGAATTTATGGATAATGAGATGAGTGGGACCATGGATCTTAGGATAAGAGTGGAGGGAGATGTAAAGGACCCAATAATATTAAAGAACATTGATTCATTGCAGTCATTTATCGAAGACAATGATAAAGTAACGGTAACCTATTCTATTGCGAATGTCGTGAAGCAAATGCATCGAGCCGTTATGTATGATAGTTTAGAATATGAGATCATTCCTCAGGACCGAGAAAAGATCAATAATCTTTTTACGATGTATTACATGTCTGGTGACAAGAATGATCTTTTATCAATGATCGACCATGACCATAAAACGTCTTTAATAACATCCCTCAGTACTGCCATGGGTACGGAGGATGTTTTTTCGTTTGTTGAATCGATAACGAAGTATATAAAAGGTCATTTCCAAGGTATCAATGGAGTAAGTATTACCGGAATGATCGTTGTGATTCGTGATATGGTATTATTGGTTATCCGTTCATCATTATTAAGTATAGTAATCTCAATTGTACTGATAGGGCTCATAACATCATTGTTTTTTGGTAGAATGATCTGGGGAGGATTATCTGTAATACCATTGCTAGGAGCTGTAGTATTGAATTTTGGATTAATGGGCCATTTTGACATTACTTTAAATCATGTGACTGCTATTCTATCATCAATAATAATTGGTGTAGGCGTTGACTTTGCCATTCATTACATATCTCAATTTCGTAGGCTCTCTAAAAGATTAGATGGAAAAGATTTAACGGCTGCGGTTGTAAATGATGTTGGCTACCCCATACTATTGGACGCAGGATCTAATATGGGTTTT
Source organism: Fidelibacterota bacterium (assembly GCA_002698235.1). Classification (GTDB taxonomy): domain Bacteria; phylum Fidelibacterota; class Marinisomatia; order Marinisomatales; family UBA1611; genus NZWG01. Next base: position 12,359 of record NZWG01000074.1, read on the forward strand.
GGTGCGCTGATCTTTTCAGCTTTCATACCAGTACAATTCATAGGTGGGCTTATGGTTTTTGCTATGATATCTACCTCACTGGGAACACTTATACTATTGGCTTCATCCATAAAATTATTAGAAAATTTTATCATAAATAAGGAATCATAACGTGAGGTATTTAATATTGCATCTTATTCCTGTCTTCATCTTTTCTCAATCTGGTCAAGAGATAGCAAACATGATCAGCAATCGTCCATCGCCTAAAGATATGACCAATAAAACTGAAATGGTGTTAACAAATTCAAAGGGTAAGGTCAGGAGCCATACCATGATATCNAAGTCGAAGGATGGGAATAAAAAACAGATCATGTGGTTCATTGATCCAAAAGATGATCGTGGTATTGCATTTTTAAAAATTGAACATGACTCCAAGGATGATGAAATGCGCATGTGGTTACCCGCATTCAAGAGAGTCAGGAGAATATCATCCAAGAANAGGGGAGACTCTTTNATGGGTTCTGACCTTAACTATGAAGATCTGTCCANTAGNGAACTGGAGNACAACGGATACAAACGNTTGGATGATGTGACGTGGAAGGAAAANGATTGNTATGTTNTNGANACGATTCCAAAAAAAGAGGCGAGNTCATCATACACTAGGCANGTTTCTTTCGTNGATAAGAATGANATGACCATNCTTAGAGAAGAATCNTTTAATANGAAAAACGATTTAGAAAAAGAGAANCTATTNTNTTATGAAANAATAGGACAATATCAATTGATCAAACGAGTATACGTNAAAAATTTNCTGGAGNATCATACTACTGAGATAATATTCTCCGATATGGNGATCGATANAGGNATGAGNGATAAACTGTTTAATGAAATNAGTTTACGNCGGTTACCATTAGAGTGATCAGTTTCTAAGNGGCTTACCTTTNTTCAGCATATGTTTGATTCGGTCTTGNGTCAATTTTTCACCAGCTAGGGATACAAACGCTTCTCTCTCAATATCAAGAATATATTGTTCGTCCACCTTTTTCGTAAGTCCAGCTTGGTCACCACCGGTTAATACGTATGCAAGCTTCTCCCCGATCTTGACATCGTGATCCGATATCTTACCTTGCAACTTAAACCCTTTTAGTGCCATTGCCATTGCGGTACGACCACCTGCCCCTGGTAGCTTTAAACCATCATTGTATTTAGGTGGGATGTATCCATTTGCAAGTTCAATGGCTTTATCTTTTGCAGCTTTTATTAAGTGGTCACGATTTAAGATAACTGTATCATCTTTTTTCAATAGTCCTAGGTGCTTTGCCTCATCAGCACTGGTTGCTACTTTGGCAAAGCCTATGGTCTCGAAGGTCTTTTGAATCTTTTGAAATGCACCCATGCGTCCGGTATCTTCATCCATAGCATTCAATATCATTCTAAGAGTCCCTCCACCACCAGGAATTAATCCAACTCCTAACTCAACAAACCCCATGTAGGTCTCTGCCGAAGCTACTCTGTGCGCAGCAGGCTGAATGATCTCTGTTCCTCCACCAAGCGTTAANTGAAACGGAGCTGCTACCACTGGCCCCTTGGAAAATCTAATTCTTTGTGTCATGNTCTGGAATGTTCTTACAGCAAAGTTCAAGGTCTCCCATTGTTGATCCTCGCTTAGCTCAAGNAANANGTTAAGATTTGCTCCAGCTGAAAAATTAGGTCCCTCATGCCCAATAACTAAAGCTCTGTATTTTTCTTCCTCTATCANATCTAATGCGTGATTGATCATCTCTACATATGAGCCATCGATAGGATTCAGTCTTGGCTGNAGGATGGAATGAAACTCGACATTTAATATTCCATCTCCCATNTCATTGACACTGGCGCTNAGATCTCGTTTCAATGTATGTCCAGCTGTCTTGTGNAGTGCTAGATTAAATATCTTCGGNCTTTNTTTAATCTCNACTGCANTNTTTTCTTTTGGACNCCAGTNTGTCTTGATTCCCTTTTCAATNAAATAAAATGATTCTCTTCCATGCTCAAGCATNNCCANCACCCATTCTGGGANTTTTTTACCCTCTGAGATCATCCNGTCAGAAGATCTCNTGACNCCAATTATNTCCCATGTTTCAAACGGCCCNATATCCCATGCAAATCCCCATTTCATGGCATTATCAATGTTGACNATNTCATCAGAGATCTCTGGTATTCGNTTGGCGCTATANATGAGTGTCTTCGAGATCAACTCCCAAAAGTATTCACTCCCNNGNTCATCGCCATTGCAAAGAGCAANNATCNTTNCACTTAATCTTTGTCTATCTTTTGCAATTCGAAAGCAATCAAANCTTACTAAACCGNANGGNTTGTATTCGCCAGTNGANAGGTCGATAGANTGAATNGNACGGTCNTCGTTCTTCTTATAAAANCCTGCTCCAGATTTTTGCCCTAGTCGNTTTGAATCTACCAATTTATCAAGGATATCAGGNATCTTGAACATTTCACGTTCCTCNTCCTGCAGGGCTTTTTCATAGGTTGTTAGAGAAACACTTCTTAACGTATCAAGTCCCACGATATCTGCTGTTCGAAAGGTTGCACTTTTTGGTCTNCCAGATATTAGACCTGTTAGTTTGTCAACTTCTTCAACTGTAAGGTTTTTTTCGATGGCAAGATTTACCGCAGTCATCATTCCAAAGATACCTATGCGATTTCCAATAAAGTTAGGAGTATCCTTAGCATGCACGATACCCTTCCCAAGCACAGATGAGCCAAAACTGACCATTGTATCATAGGTCTCATCAGAAGTATGATCTCCCCTGACAAGCTCCAGCAGCTGCATGTATCTAGGTGGATTGAAAAAGTGTGTTATCATGAACCTTCTTTTCAAATCCTTTGTGAGTGTATTTACAAGGTCAGAAAGAGGAATCCCGGACGTATTAGAAGTGAGGATGGCTGTTTTCTTTAAATGGGGGATAAGATCACCATACACCTTTTCTTTAATATCTAAACGTTCTACAACAGCCTCCAGGATCCAATCAGCTTCTGATATTTTTTCAAGATCTTCGCTATAGTTACATGCAGTAACGAGATCGGCATTTTTTGGTTTATAGAGTGGCGCTGGTTTAAGTGATGTAAGGGTTTTTTTACCATTATCTGCAGTCTCTTGGTCTACATCGAATAAGAGGGAGGGGATGCCAGCATTCGCTAAATGTCCAGCGATCTGTGCTCCCATCACGCCCGCACCCAGCACCGCAACTTTCCTTATTTTATTTGACATCTCTCAATTCCTTTCTAAAACGGTCGCGATTCCCTGGCCTGTTCCTATGCACATGGTTGCCAGTCCAGTCTTTGAACTTTGTTGTTCCATAATGTTAACAAGCGTAGTAATGATCCTAGCGCCTGAGCAACCTAGTGGGTGCCCTAGTGCTATGGCACCACCATTTTTATTTATTTTATTTGTATCCCATTTACCATTTTTGATGACATATAGTGATTGTGCTGCAAAGGCCTCATTAAGTTCGATCACATCAATTTGATCCATGGTCATATTTAGTTTTTTCAGAACTTTCTCAGTAGCTGGAAGTGGTCCCATACCCATTCGTCTCCAATCAACTCCTACAACAGATCGTCCCTTAATGGTAGCTCTTATTCGCAGTGAGTTCTTTTCAGCAAAGGTTCTGCTTGATATGAGTATTGCAGATGCCCCAATCGAAATAGGACTAGATGTCGCAGCGGTTATAGTACCTTCCTCCAAAAAAGCAGGGCCAAGGCTCTTGATCTTTTCAAGATCAGGGGTTCTTGGACCCTCATCTTTATCAACGGTACACTCACCGTATATGTCTATGGGAACAACCTCATTGTCATATTTCCCGTTATTCCAAGCGACCAAGGCTTTTTCATGCGATTCAATGGCAAATTGTTCCTGTTCATGTCTAGATATGCTACCTTCTTCTGCCAGCGTTTCTGCTGTTTCACCCATTCCAATGTAATAGTCTTGTTCAGCGAGTTCAGGATGAAAATCTGGGTTGAAACCTCCCATGGGCACTGAAAACATGTCTTCCACCCCTGCTGCAATTCCAGCTTCTATGTCACCCGATTCGATTCTTGTACTGATCTGATGTATTGCATCCATGGATGAACCACAAAATCGATTNACTACAGCACCACCAACTGTCTCAGGTAAATTAGCAAGGATAGCAACCCCTTTAGCCATTAGCATGCCCTGAGGGCCTTCGGGGAATGCACAGCCCAGTACAAGATCTTCTATATGCTCAGGTTGCATCTGACTTCTTTTCAACAGGTTTTTTACAACTTGAGAAGTAAGGTCATCTGGTCTGATNCCTACCATATTTCCATTTTTCATGCCAATCGGTGACCGTATTGCATCGACTATAACTGATTCAATCATTATCTTTCCTTGATCTATCTTTTATAATTTTATTCTTATGTTCGTGTTAAAATGGATACTCTTTTTTTTCTAAAATATATTCTGCGATTAATTTTTTTACACCCATTGTATCTGTATGCAATTGCATCTTTCTTTGCAGCTCTCCAACACGATCTAGTATTTTGGTCGGAACATGTTTTGAGAAAATTCGATTAAGGCATTTAAGGGCAAGAGTGTTTATGTCCATAATAGACTCCGCTACATTTACTCTAGAAATATTTACTGTCATGTTCGATGTATCTGATGAAGATAATGTTTGTTGTGCTCGACAAATAACAGATTCAGATGTATATAAATAAGTGAACATATCTGCAAGGGCCTCGCTTAGCTGTTGCTCGTGCTTTAGGTCTTGTCCAAACTCACAGAGTGCCTCATGGAAGATTAGCACTACCAATTTTTTTGAAGCCTCAACTCCAACTTTTTCATTGGAGAAGATGTCTTTTCCATCGACCTCTTTTTGACGAACATCTTCTGTTTTATTTAGAATAGTGGTCAAGGAAATTTTCTCCATTAGGGTATTCTTCATCATGTATCCAGTGATTATAGCTCTATTTATCTCATTGGTACCTTCCCATATTTGGTTAATACGATCATCTCGGTATGCCATTGCGATTGGATATTCCTCAATAAATCCATACCCTCCAAATATTTGCATACAATTATCTACTATCATAGAGGAGGTTTCGCTGCCATATACTTTTGCCATGGATGCTTCAATAGCAAATCGTTCCATGGCCTGTCCCATTCTTATGTAATATTTTGGATCTTGTTTATCTATCTTATCAATAGCATCTTGAATCATTCCAACCGTTCTATAAAGCATGGTATCTGCTGTATATACACGTATGGTCATATCGGCGATCTTTCCCATTATTGAATCAAATTTTGCGATGGGTTGTCCAAATTGTTTTCTATCAAGCGCATAGGCTATAGTTTGCTTAAGTGCCTGCTTTGAGCCGCCAACACCAGCCGAACCCAATTTGTATCTTCCAATATTTAGTGCATTAAATGCAATAGTAGCCCCCTTGCCAACTTCATATAATAAATTCTCAACTGGAACCTTTGCATCAGTAAACTTTAAAGAGGTGGTCGAAGAGCCTTTCATTCCCATTTTTTCTTCTTCTGAGCCTACGGTAAGGCCCTCAGTATCACGCTCAACTATGAACCCTGAAAATTTATCTCCTTCCACTTGAACTAGAATTGTGTAGAGATCAGCCCAGCCTCCATTGCTTACAAATTGCTTTTCGCCATTTATTATGTAATGTTTTTTATCTTCTGATAAGATGGCTGTGGTCTCTGCTGCTAGAGCATCAGACCCTGAAGATGGTTCGGTAAGTCCATAGGCAGAGATCCATTCCCCAGATATGAGTTTTGGAAGNTATCTTTCTTTTTGTTCTNTTGTACCAAAAAAAACTATCCCCAGGCTTCCTATACCTGTTTGCACTCCAAANGTACAACCAAAAGATGCCGAGCCACCCCAGCCTACTCCTTCCGTGATTAAGCAGGCTGTGATCTTATCAAGGTCAGACCCACCATATTCCTCAGGACTATCAACCCCTAAAAGACCAAGTCCACCCATTTTTCTCATAATGGTTCTACTGAGATCTTGATCTAATTTTTCTATGTCATTGACTTTTGGAAGAATGACATTCTCAGCAAAATCAAATATCATCTTCTCAACTTGACGATGTTCGTCACTAAATCTTTCTCGGCAAAATATAGGGTCTTTTGCAACCGGAGACGCCAGCCACTGTCCACCTGTATTTAGTTTGAGTTTATCTCTAGTATCCATTTAATTTCTCTATTTATATCTCGACATCGTATTCATTATTATTTCAAGGTTACTTTGTAAGCTTGAACCATAAATCATAAAAATGAACCAGCTTTCACCTCCAAAATATATAGTTTCAGTTTTATCACTTTCAGTATAAAAAATAATTTTCATAATAGTACTATTATGATTGACATGGGTAATATAAACGCCTTAATTTAATTATTGAGATTAGGTCTCAGTAACAATTAAAGATTAACAAAGATGTACTCCGGGGCTCCTGTTATCCTTTGTTCTATGTTCCGAAATCAAAGGTCTCTAATCCCAAGATAAAGTAAGGAGCCCCAAAATTTTATGGAAATAATATGGCAGAAATGATCATAGTTTTTAGAGAGGTGCTTGAAGCGTCCCTTGTTGTGGGAATACTCTATACATATCTCAGAAAGATAAATCAGCCTGAGGCGATAATTCGCTTGTAGCAGGAGGCATCAGNATCCAAATGAAAATAAGATATTTAACTATTGTCATAGGCTTNTTAGGTTTTTTATTGATNCAGGGCTGTGAAGATGACCCACTNCTGGCNCCTCAAACAGGTTCAGAAGAAGAAGCAGGNAGTTATGGTNATATTGCTCCACTTCAAGATATAGATAAGGATACTNNGGATAAAAATCCTGANATCTTTTAATCAAGNTCNATNAGCTCATGCAATCCTTAAAANTAGNAGTTTTNATNCTANNTCTTCCACTNACGNTNATTTTTGGAGACGATCACGATATTAACGTGAATGGAACCGTGTACCGAGATGGAGCTGATATTCCTCTTCAAGGCGCAAATGTAATATTTGTCAATAAAAGTNGAGAAGAATNTGGTGCCTCTACAGACGTTAATGGGGAGTATAGCATTAGTAGTGTNCCTAGCGGGAGTTACANGGTAACCATCTCNTTCATTGGTTATGATGACTATCAAAAGAGTGTNTTAATTGAAANTGGNAAAAGATATAAGATCGATGCCGTTCTNTCTATTGAGCCGATNCTCATGGCAAAACTAGAGATAATCAGTGAGGTTGANGCTCCATATCAAGANCTACCAGGCGCTGCTACCGTCTTGGATATGCAAACCTTAAAGCTAGTGAATCCCATTGGCACTCAGGAAATGTTGGAATATGTGCCTGGGGTCAATGCATTTGCTGATGATGGAATAGGAAATTCNAGGATCAGTATTGGTATCAGAGGTCTTAATCCCAGAAGAAGTTCAAGGGTTCTTATTTTGGAAGATGGCATACCAATTCAGCCGGCACTNTATGTATATCCTAATATGTATTACAATCCACCAGCGGATAGNATCGATCAGATAGAAGTAATAAAAGGTAGCGGGACCATACTCTATGGACCTCAAACCATGGGTGGAGTTATTAATTATTTTACTCGAAGACCAAGAAGTGATTACGGTGGGATACTCAAATTCACTGGTGGTGAAAATNGATACNGAAGCCTATTTGCAGAAATAGGTGGATGGGGAAATGATAAATACAAACCAGAGTTGCAATTGTTGTATAAAAAAGGCGATGGGTTTCGACANAATAATNGTTTTGAGCAGGTTAATGGAACCCTAAAGTTGAACGTTCGTGGTTCAAGTACTAAGAATACTTATATGAAACTGAATTTCAANTATGAGAATTCAAACGCAACCTATACCGGACTTACGCAATGGTCATTTGATAATNATNCAAGATTTAACCCAAAAGAGGATGATANTTTTACNGTCTACAGATCGGCATTTGATCTAATGCAGTCTGAAAAATTAAGTTCCTCCTTGTCAAAGAATACAACTGTATTCGCAAGTTATTTTGATAGGAGGTGGTGGAGAGAGAATGATGTTTTTATAAAGAGNAGTGACCTTGGCCTAGAAANTCCAGATGCTCAACCGTATTACAGTCCTTTTGACCTGGTACGAGTTGGAAACGATAAGGANAATTTTGGCATACTCAGGACATTCTATGTATTGGGGCTGGAGAGNTCATATAAGATGCAACACCAGACATTTGGTCATCCATCTAAAATGGAGATCGGATGGAGAATTTATTGGGAGAGATTCATTGATGATAGAAAGACTGGTTTCACCTCTGATTCAGTATTTGCAACTGATGCTAGGGAAGGGGTTTATTTTAGAGGGTCAGGAGATTCACTAGAGATCCTTGGTACCAGTCATCACTATGAAACAATGGCTCTTTCTGGCTTTTTGAGTGAGTCCATTGACCTAGGTTCTTGGAGCCTTAGGCCTGGTGTCCGATTAGAATTATTTGAGCAGGAAAGAGTCGATAGAATGCAAGGCTCAATTTATCAGGATAAAACTATTTTTGTCCTATTACCAGGAGTGGCTTTTTCTAAGAGCATTGCTGGGATGAATCTTTTTGGAGGTGTTCACAGGGGTTTCACACCGCCATCAAGCGGGGCCTTGAAGATTCTAAATTTTGGAGAGAGCTTAGATAATTCAGGGCTAGATCTAGATGCAGAAAAGAGCTGGAATAAGGAACTAGGCATTAGAGGAACGCTATCGTTAATTGAATATGAATTTGCAGGGTTTCACATTGATATAGAGAATCTTGTAGCTGCAGGCAGGGGAACTGCATTTAAAAATCTTGGGAAGGTCACATCTCAAGGGGTTGAAGCGCGTATGGGTATTACCCTTTCGCAAATATCATTATTACTTCCAGATGTTAACGTTTCTTATGCTTTTCTATCAACAGAGGTCAAGGATGCTACGATCATATCTAATGTCTCAGGTTCATTTGGTTCTGAGATAAGCATCAAGGGTAATGAATTGCCATACTCTCCAAATCATACTCTTACTGCAGGACTTGAATTTAAGCCTGTCACAAATCTTCGATTGAGAACAGACTTTCGCTTTGTAAGTAAGTCATACACTGATTTTGAAAATATAGAAATCTTTGATCAGATCGGTGTGACGGGACCAATACCAGAGTACAGCATACTAAATGTCTCTGGTAGTTATCAGTTTAATAAGAGTTTCAAGGTTTTCTTTTCTGGGAAGAATATCACAGATGAGGTTTATATTGGATCTAGATTGCACTCCAACCCCGGACAAAAAGAAGCGAACATTAGCTCGGGAATCATCCCAGGACCCAGAAGACAGGTAAACCTCGGACTAGAATATTCATTCTAGTTAACTAAAAATGATAAATCATGACCTGATAAATTTAAGAGAATTCCAGACTTTAATTGATAATGAGTCTCTATTACAAAAAATTTCTATATTAACAAGGAGAAGACTGGCAAATTGAAAACCAAGATGGTGACAATGGAAAGTTACTCGCCTCCAAAAACCAAAAAAATCTCAGCCCAAAAATAAAATGAACTCAAGTGAAGCACGCATACATTGTTTGAGCATAGAA
>NZWG01000075.1 GCA_002698235.1 Fidelibacterota bacterium
TAAAGTAAATAGTTACATTTTATTGATGAGATTATAAATCTGGTAAATGAAGAAAATGTCTTTGAAATTTAGTGTAAGCTTTTTTAGTGGGAAGTGGGAGTAGTAAGAAATGAAAATACATAGATCGAGCGATTTCCAAACGGAATCTATTGGCGATAACACTATTATCTGGCAGTATTGTGTAGTCTTATCAGGCGCGGTTATTGGAAATGATTGTAATATCTGTTCTCATTGTTTTATCGAAAATGATGTAAAAATTGGAGATAGGGTAACAATAAAAAATGGTGTTTATATTTTTGATTCTATTGAAATAGGTGATGATGTATTTATTGGTCCAAATGTTACTTTTACAAATGATGTTTATCCACGAAGTCAGCGAAGCGATGAGCGTGAGGAAATTAATTATCCCAAAACTAAAATATGTAAAGGGGTCTCAATTGGCGGTGGAGCAACAATTTTGCCAGGTGTTACGATTGCTGACTCAGCAATCATAGGTGCAGGAGCTGTAATTGTAGAAGATGTGAAAGCTAGGTCAATTGTCTATGGTGATGCAGCTAAGTTTAGACGAGATATAGATACTAAAATTTGAATTAGTTGTATGGTTGATTTTCTCGATTTAAAAAAATTATATAATCTTAATAAAGATGAAATCATAGAAAGAGTTTTCGATGTTACTAATTCAGGCTGGTACATTCTCGGCAATCATGCATCAAAATTCGAAGAAGATTTTTCAAATTATTGTGGAGTTAAGAATACAGTTGGTACTGGTAATGGCCTAGATGCACTTACTCTTATTTTTCGAGCTTATAAAGAAATGGGAATCATGCAAGATGGTGATGAGGTACTAGTACCATCAAATACATATATAGCATCAATTTTATCTATAACAGAAAACAATCTTAAGCCAATACTGATTGAACCTGAAATTGATTTTTATAATATCGATGAAAATAAAATTCAAAATAAAATTAATCCACGAACAAAAGCGATTTTGATTGTACATCTTTACGGGCAAGTAGCCTATACTGAAAAAATCTATAATATAGCCAAAAGTTATAATTTAAAGATAATTGAGGACTCTGCTCAAGCCCATGGTGCGGAACTCAGTGGGAAAAAGATAGGTAATCTTGGAGATGCAAGTGGTTTTAGTTTTTATCCGACAAAAAATTTAGGCGCACTGGGCGATGCTGGTGCTGTAACAACCAATGATGATGATTTATCAGACACAATACGTGCTTTAAGAAATTATGGAAGTCACGTGAAATATGAGAATAAATATAAAGGGATTAATAGTCGATTAGATGAAATTCAAGCAGCAGTTCTATCAGTTAAGTTAAAATATTTGGATGATCATAATAGACGACGAATTGAAATAGCAAATTTTTATAACGAAAATATCAATAATGAAAGAATTAAACTTCCAAAGGTTAAATATAATGATCCGTTAAGCCATGTTTATCATTTATTCGTAATACGAATATTAAAAAGACAAGAGCTTATTGATTATTTGGAATCAAAAAATATTGGATGGTTTATACATTATCCAATACCGCCACATAAACAGATGGCATACAAAGAATGGAACGATCAAGAATATCCTATTTCTGAGGAAAGACATAATACTGTACTGAGCATCCCAAATGCACCGTACTTGTCTGATAATGATATTCTAAAAATTGTCAATGTTATCAATGAATTCAATGCATAGTTTTATATGATATGTCAAAATAGTTTTTCTTAAAACATCAACCTCCACATTTGTGAGGTTTTTTGTTTATGGGATGATTATTAGATTTAGTTCAGAAGATTAACGTACAAGAAAGTCATAAAGTCTAGTAAAAAAGGCAAATAAATTTTTTAATCTTATGATTAAACCTTCATTTTATTATTGGAGAATAAAATTTAATTATTTTCTAGTTTACTATTAATAAATAATGATAAAAGTCTATTTACTCAATAAAATTCTTAACTTGATTGATATTACTTACAAAGGGAAATAGCAAACTGTATTTGATAATAGTATGGTTATAAATATTAATGACATTGTAATAGGTCCAAGATAGACACTACCAGTCAAATTGAAAAATGAGCGATGAAATAAAGGCAAGACTAACATAATTGGTACAATTCCAAAAAGCAGATTAACGTACAACCATCCCTCTTCCCAAAATACATTGCCAGTAATCCAAAATGTCATATATTGTATGAAAAGAATAATTATTAAGCCTGAAGCAGTTGCAAATGAATAAAGTAACATACTTTTCACCGTTCCATAGCCTTCAATCCTCAATGAAGAATTGACTCTTATTGAATTAGATAGGAAGAAAATAAAGAAAAATGGTAAATACATAGGTAATAGCAATAGTGTGATTGGTCTAAAAGTACGAACCGATATAAATACAAATCTGTAGTCTACATGGAAGAAATAATAGATTACATTCATGAGAATGAAATAAAAACCGAAAATTGTTATTCCGAGAATTAACGTTTTGAACAGAGCGCTTTTTTTTATGGATAAGCCCCATAATTCTGGATGTATCCCATTATTTTTACCAAAAACCTGGTAACTGCCAAAAAATAATAACAACCCAAATAATCCATTAAATATTGCCCATAGCATTACAGCATTATTCATTCTTTGAGGGAAAAACCATGTTTGATTTCTCTCAGATGCCTGTGAAAAAAGCACTTTAGATAATTCAGATAACGGTATAAAAGAAAAACATGCAATAATTGAACTAACAACGATGGTTGACCAAAATATGTATTTACCAACTTTTTTTGGTTTTGGAATTGCTTTTGGAATTGGGTTAACTAATGTTGAAAAATAAGGCAAGGTGAGTAAGTATTTTGCTATTGGAATAATTAGAAGAAAACTACATATCATCATTATTAATGTCATGAGCTCTTTCCAGTACCAAACTTGATCTTTTGCTAAAATACTATCATTAATATTAAAAGTTTTTAAAAAGAAGTTAATCTGATTGGCGATAACCTTAGTTGAATATGGTTGAAAGGGGTGGAGAACTTTCTCATTGTGCACTATGCTTAAGGTGCGATTCGATAATTGCCCATAATATTGTCCAATCTCAATAGAATCTAAAGGTGTACCATTTTTAATTTGATGGTTAATAAGACCTAAGCTCTCTGGAGAAAATCTCATATCTCCATGACCTAATTTATTCTGCCAGGCTCCCTCATCATAAAGCGCATAACTTAAACCTACATTTGATTTTATTTTTTTTATGTCTTTATTTTTAAATCCCATTCTTATCATGCCTGATACAAAAACAGAATGAAGCTTACTCTCAGACAGTGTCTTTTTTGCTAAATCTCCAAAGTATTGTGCACCACGAATGGCAGCAAGTCCACCAGCTGAATGTCCTGTTGCTCCGATTCTATTTTTATCAATATAGTTTAAATTAGAGGTCTCATAGATATAATCAACTATGGCAAACATTCCATAGCCTTCTTTTGTCGCAGCTCTTCTGCTCATAGATGAGCTAGAACTCCCTTGTGCATATGGGTCTATTGATATAACAACAATTCCTCTTCTTGATAATTCAATAGAAATATTTGATAAGGTTTCTTTTGACCTTTGAAATCCTGGTATCACTATTATTAAAGGTGCTGGATTTTCTGATGTCGCGCTATACGGTTTATAAAGGTCTGCTACTACCCATTGCCCATTTTGAGTAGGAAGCTTGATAGTCTGTACATTGACATCTCCCCATGATGATTGAAGCATAGAGGCAATAAAGCTTGATAAAATGATAATTAAAATTGTTATGGAATTTTTATTCATAAGTGACACTAGTTAAATTAATTATCAATCATGTATTATGTTAAGAAACTACTTTATACTTTTTTGAACTATGAAATTGCAGGATTACTTGAGGGTATTAAATATGGATTATAATTGGGTAAAAGATAGAATTGTATATGGGGTCTTAGGTGCATTTAGTGGTGCTGTCTATAGACTTTTAATTCATATTTCAAGTAAGCAGAAATTATTTTAGAAGAAAAGAGTTGGTATATAGGTTACTAGATGCAACGCATTCGTTGGGTTTTTTGTCTGTGGGATTATAGATAAGTTTCAACAAAAGCCGATAAAACGAATGCAATAATCGTTTTTATTTTCGGCACTGTTAACCTATTGATTTCTACTTCTATCAACAGATGGGTTCTTTGGAACACCTTTGTTGATAATCTCCCAACTTTCCTCTGGTGTTAAATCTTTCATTTCATCCGTACTATACCCCAATGCCGATAATTGAAATCTCATTTGATTAGTAATCATTATTGGTATAGATACAGTTTTTGATTTCTTATTAAATGAAAGAGACCAATATCCATTATTCCCAATTAACTGTTCTTTATAAAACTTTTTCCCGTCTATTGATCGAAAGAACTTATTTATGTGAGTAGCACTAGTATTACATCCACGCTTACGTAACTCAGCCATAATATCTACATTCTTCATTTCCCCATTCTCTTCAAGCAATTTAACAATTCCCTGTGCCCATCTAGACAGTTTGTAACTAACCTTTTTTCCCAAAAAATTCATATCATCAGGGCGAACCAAATCATACCCATCTTCATTTATCCATCCTATTGTGCGTTCAGGTTTAGTTTTAAATAGGTTGCATACTTTGGTTTGGGTATTGACTACAATGTTTTCACTGGTGATAATAGTTTTACTCTTCTTCTTTTTTGACTTCTTACTCATATCTATTTATAAATGTTAATACTCTTATGGTTTTTTATTATGGACTGTAGATACCGCTCTTCCTGAAGGATCATTGATTCCTTTAAAACTTTGATCCCATTCTAATGCAACTTCAGAACTGCAAGCGACTGATGGTTTGGAAGGAACGGTTAATGCAGCAGCATCAGATGGGAAATGTTTTGAAAATATTTTTCTATAATAGTACTCTTCTTTATTTCTAGGAGTATGAATAGGGAAGATATTTTTTGCATCATCAAATTCTGAATCTGTAATATTCTTTGCAACAATCCCTTTCAAGGTATCAATCCAATCATACCCCACACCATCTGAGAATTGTTCTTTTTGTCGATATAAAATATCATTGGGCAGATAACCATGGAATGCTTTTCTCAATATTGATTTTTCCATATTCTTTTCATCAATCATTTTATTTTTCGGATTTATGCCCATTGCTATATCAATAAAATCCTTATCCAAGAATGGGACTCTAGCTTCCACACCCCAAGCTGCCATAGATTTGTTAGCTCTAAGGCAATCGTATAAATGTAGGTTCTTTAATTTTCTTATAGTCTCATCATGAAATTCAGTCTCATTTGGTGCCTTATGGAAATAAAGATAGCCTCCAAATATTTCATCAGCTCCCTCACCTGATAAAACCATTTTTATCCCCATTGATTTTATTACCCTTGCCATTAGATACATAGGAGTTGAAGCCCTAACTGTGGTTACGTCGTATGTTTCCAAACTATAAATCACATCGTCTATGGCATCTAATCCTTCTTGAATTGAGAAAATTATTTCATGATGTACACTATCAATATATTTTGAAACAGTCCTTGCTGCATCCAGATCAGGCGCCCCCTGAAGTCCAACTGAAAAAGAATGAAGCTGAGGCCACCATGCGTTTGAGGAATCATTGCTTTCTATTCTTTTATTGGAATAATTTTTTGTGATCGAGGCAATTATTGAAGAATCTAATCCACCGGATAGTAATACACCATAAGGAACATCTGTCATCAATTGCTGATATACTGCTTTTTCTAATGAGACTCTTAGTTCACTTGTAATATTCTTTTCATTGTCTGTTGATGCTTTTTGGGGCCAAGTTCTTTCATACCACTTTTTTAAACGCCCTTCTTTACTAGAATAGTATTGACCTGGAGGGAATACGCTAATTTCATTACAATAACCTTCTAGGGCTTTTAGTTCAGATGCCACGTAAAAAGTTTCTTTTTCATCCCAACCCATATAGAGAGGGACCACACCAATATGGTCTCTAGCAATAAGGTACTCGTTCTTCTTTTTATCATACAAAGCAAATGCAAAAATTCCATTTAACTTTTCAATAAAATCAATTCCATATTTGTTATATAAAGCAAGTATTATCTCGCAATCTGATTGGGTTTTAAAATTGTATACATCTTTAAATTCTTCTTTTAAAAAAAGATGATTATAAATCTCTCCATTAACAGCAAGTACAACATCACCATTATCACCATAAAGTGGTTGTTTACCAGAAATTGGATCTACAATTGCCAATCTTTCATGAGCTAGAATAACGTTTCCATCTGAATATATTCCACTCCAATCAGGGCCTCGATGCCTTAATTTTTTAGACATTTCTAATAGTCGAGGTCTCAAATCCAATGTATTTGCTTCTAAATTAAAAGCACAAGCTATTCCGCACATATATATAATTTTATAATTTATTGATAAATTCAATTTAATAATCATTATAAGGCTAAAAAACGGACTTTTTTCAGATACTTAATCCATATTCCCTACAAGGCAATTATAATTAATATATCAATTAGTTTATCTGGTTTATAGAGCTGTACTAACTTATTTATAGGCTTTATATATCATCAAATATCTATAATAGCCTAGCTTTAGATAATGATAAATCAATTGGGAAAAGAATGATTCTTGCAGAAAACACATATTGGATGAAAGAAATTTGTACGATGATAAATGAACATGGACATAAAGCCCCGACCTTTACTCCTCCAGTATTTCTTGTGAAGTTCATGGCTAATTTTGATAATACAATCAGACCAGTTAAACCATTGCTTGGAGTTGACGTAAATTTTAATATTAACCTTGCAAAATTAATTTTGGACTACAACCCTATTCCAATTGAAAAAACTATAAAAGATACGAGCGGTTTTTTAAAATCATATAAATAATGTTCACTAATTGAGTTATGCAGTTACTTTAAAAGTTATAAGCTGTCATATAAGGCCTTACCTATGGTAGTGCTTGTTTTTTTATCTTTCTAATATTTTAACCTGCGTTTGCTGTAGAATAGGATAATTGAAGAGCTAATCTAAGTTGATTTTTTTAGGCATGATTATGTGGTGAGTCTATGATGAGTTTTATGCTGATTAATTAAAAAAATCACCCTTATGGTTTCTAATGCAATCCATGAGAGTTTAAGTAGCATCCATATCTTTTAGATAATCTTTACAAGCTGACCAATCTGAACTGAAAATAATCTGATTTGAAATTTCGTCTAGTTTATGCTTGTATAGCCTATCATAATAGTTCTTTAATAACAACTTAATCCATAATTCATGACTGCCCCCTTGGACATTAAATGCTTTATTCATTTGATCCTTAATGGTCAGGTAATTATTCCCTCCGAGTCTCCTGTTAATTTTATTCAACGCAGCCTGATATAGAATTAATAGATTATCTCTTTGCATACCATTCTGGAGTGGCATCAAAACATACTCTTCAACAATATTATTGACTCTCGTTTCTATATTTGCTTCTACGAAGATATATTTAGAACTCCGCATTTTATCATAAAATTTTCCAGGTAAGGTAACTCTACCAATATTCCTTGATTCAGCTTCTAAAAATATATTCCCATTACATTTTTCTAAATAACTCTGAGTCAAAATATTCTCAAAATTTTGTTGGGTTGGCTGGCTTTCCCTGAGTGAGCCAAAAGTTGAGCCTCTGTGCTTTGCTAAAGATTCAATATCAATAGATGAATCAAGTTCTTTAATGAGCAAAGTTTTACCTGAGCCAGTATAACCAGCGACAATTATCCAATTCCCATTATAATTATTAATATCCTCATGCAAATGAACGATTCTTTTCCTATATAACTTATATCCACCCTCTAAAATTTTTATATCTAAATCTTTCTCTTTTAACCATCTCTTTGCAGTTTTAGATCTTAATCCACCTCTTTTACAAAAAATATATTCTATATTATATTTCTTTATAGCCCTAATCCAATCATCAACTAGTCTTTCTTTCTTTTCCCCAGTGACTAAGCTCTCGCCTACCCTGATAGCACTGTCCTGCCCATGCTTTTTATAATCCGTCCCTACCAGTTTATACTCATCATCATTTAAAATAGGTATGTTAAAGCTATTTGGGATAGTGCCTTTTTCAAATTCAAGTTCTGATCGCACATCAATTATTCTATTGTTCATTAATAGCATTACTTAAACCTAATCATTACTCATGCAGTTAATTGTAATGAAAATCATTAATTAAGAAGATATTTATAACTAATTCAAAAACCAATTATTACCGTACGGATGTAATAATAGTTGAGGCCATCTATATAAAATAATATTCTTAGTATGGTTTGAAGGTTTCTTGTTTCTAACAAGATCATTAGATTTTAATATGAAAAGACTCATCTCCCCACTGCTCTTTTTAGGCTCATTATTTTCTCAAAACTATCCAGATTTTGAGATCATTCATCTGGATGATCCACATCCTAGCTCCTTGTTCGTACACACAATGTCTGAACAAGACAGGTTCATGGGTATTATTGATTCTAATTTAAATGTCCAATGGCATGTAAGGTCTAATTCTATGGGAATAGATTTTAAAGTAAACCAAGATCTTTTATCATATTATAGTAAAGTAGATGGGTCTTGGATCATAGCGAATGATGTGATGAGGGAAATTGATACTTTAGAATGTAATGCCCCATATACTGCAGATTATCATGATATGCAAATATTGGAAAACGGTAATTACATATTGCAAGCGTACGATTCAATGTTTGTAGATATGAGTACAATATTTAGCGGAGGTCAATCTGCAGCCTGGATAACTGGTATTTTAGTTATTCAAATGTTCAATTCCGAACATGAATTGATATTTGAATGGAATGCATGGAATCATTTAGATATTGCAAACTATACTAATCTTGATCTTGGGAATAATGCCATTGAATGGATGCATGGAAATAGTATGGAGGTATCTAATAATCAAATATTAGTATCAAATAGAGCAAGTAACGAGATATTGAAGATTGATATAGATAGTGGAGAAATTGTATGGCATTTGGGAGGCCCATTGAATGAGTTCACATTTTCAAATGATCCAAAACAAGGATTTAAAATGCAACATGACGTTCGAATATTAGAAAATGGCAATTTAACTTTGTTCGATAATGGAGTAACCCATAATACACCTATCTCAAGAGCAGTTGAGTATAACATTAATGAAACTGAGAAAATTGCTGAATTAGTATGGGAATACATCCATCCAGATAGCATCATAGGATTTGCTATGGGCAGCGTACAAAGATTATCAAACGGTAACACATTAATTAATTGGGGTTCCATAAATAATAGTGGAGCCATCGTAACGGAAGTAACAAATGATAAAAATATTGTTTTAGAGATCAGGTATCCAAACCCGTTTAAAATTTATAAAGCAAGAAAGCATGATTGGATATTTTCAGTTAATCTTTTGAGCGGTGATACTAATCTGGACAATAGCATTGATATTATGGATATCAATCATATCATTGATGCTTTTGATTATATGAATTTTTATCTGGACTTATACCATCTCTTCAGATTTGATACAAACAAGGATGGAGAGATCAACATTTTTGATGTTGATTATGTTATAGGTCAATTATTATATCAGAATAATTAACTTAAATATTATATCCATTCAATAATCAACAAGGTGTGAGCTACATCATACACGTGTTCTACATCACTAAATCTTAAGAATCTATTCTTTAATTTTAATTTAAACCTTGGGTAGGTAGAGGGGTTTGTTTGAACTTACCTCTGTCAATCAGCCACATTCCCCTCTACCTAATTATAAATTATTTATCTAATCTAATTTTCTTAAAAGACTGATTCCTATTTTTCTAAATTGCTATTTTCTTCGTACGACCTTTGGTATTCTCCCCAACTCTCACTCTTCCAAATTGATAAATCAGGTCTGAAATGTCTCTTTTCTATACGCTCTCCATTCACCCATTTAATATCTGTCTGTTCTCCTCCCGGATTAAACTGCTTGTGATACACAATACCAGTTGCAGTATCAAATATTCTTGAGTAGTGTTTCTTAGTAATATCATCAGTGCTTATATAATAATCATATCTACCAACTTCAGATCTATTATTGACAGCTCCTATTAATACTATGGCTGAAATGCAAAATAATACACTCGTACCTACCCCCTGTATGTATCCTTTCATTATTTTTCCTTTTGATTGATTTTATTCGCTCTTAAGATTATTGTCTTTTTCTTTAGTTTTTGAAAACCATTTTAAATCTGGTAATTCAATAAAACCTTTTTTCGCAAGAAAAGTAATTAAAGCAATCATTAAAAGCTTCATTCAATAACTTAATAATTGTTTTTTAAATATGTTATAAAGGATGTTAAAGTAACCTTGACCTAGAAATTATTCTCTTACTAATGTGTTGGTTTTATTAATGCTGATGCATTTGTAGATTATATTATTCAAAACACATACTTAATGCAGAAATTTCTAACACTCTTTTTACTTTTCTCAACATTGACTTCTGGTAGTGATTCAACAAAAACTACCAAAACATTTATCAGTGATACATCTAGAACTCTAGAAATGTATAATAATGGTAATACCAGTAGTATATCTTACCATAAAGATACTGAGGATGGCTTAGAGCTTATTAAACAAGAGGTCTTTCACTTTTCAGGGGGTATATCAATGATTGGAACTTTTGAAAATGGTTTGAGGTCAGGAATCTGGACTTTTTATTATGAAAATGGAATAAAAAGGCTCGAAGGAACTTATAATATTGGACAGAAAGATAGCCTTTGGACATATTGGTATGATAATGGAGTGAAGGCAACAGAGTATTTTTATGACAATAAAACACTTGATGGCAAGGTTATGGAATGGCATATTGATAAGGAATGTTGGGATAGGCAAGGAAATGGGTGTGAATGCGGCGATAGCTGGTGGAGCGAGTGCGAGGTTTATTGAAATTTGCGATTTCTATAAATCTAATTTTTACGACCCTCACTATACTAAGGGTCTTTTTTTTATGGAAGAAAAAAAGTAAGCGATTGTAATGGATGAAGAGAAAAAGTCAATTTTAATTCACTATCTTACAGAATTTATTCTTTTTGTGATTGGAATAGGGATTCTATTTTTGATTCTATTTATAAAAGATTTTCAATTTTCATGGAGCATTATTTCTTTATGGGTATTTCTTTATAATGGTATATTATTTACTTATTGGTTTTGGAAAAATAATTCAAAATTGTGGGAAAAAATCATCATTGGAATCTATTTTATACTATTAGAAATAATCATCGCTAGATCTTTTGTTTAATTTAAATAATCAAATAAAATGAAAGCTATCTATCAAAATTATTTTAAAAAGAGTAACAATGTTAATCCTATAATTAAGGTCTTAGCGAATGTGCCCATATTTGAGCATCTAACAGAAAAAGAGCTTTCTGAGGTCGTGCGGTTAACACATGAAAGAACCTATAAAAAAGATGAACATGTTTTTAAGAAACTTGCACCAGCTGAAGGAATGTATGTCATATTAGATGGGGGAGTTCTAATAACTGATTCTGATTCAGAAACTGTTTTTGCAACATTAGAATCTGGTGACTTCTTTGGTGAGCTAGCATTGCTTGATGAGGAGCCACGATCTGCCTCTGCAATTTCAACGATGCCATCTAGACTAATTGGATTTTTTAGAACTGATCTTTTAACCCTTATGAAAAGATCACCAGAATTAGGAAATAAAATATTATTAAATCTTTCTAGAGTCCTTGGAGAAAGACTAAGGAGAACAAATCAAGAGCTAGCAAGCCCAAACCAATAATGGACCCTCTTCATAAGATTTATCGGTTATTATTATTCATAATAATTGGACTCATCGCCTTAGAAATCCTTCCTTTTTTGTCTTCAATAATTGGCATGCTAGTGTTTTCTTTTCTATTTACTACCATATTCTTGCAAGCAGTAGATAATATTGAAAGGCATATCCGCTCTAGAGCTCTTGGAGTATTTTTAATCCTTTTTTCAACCATCATGGTGGGAATTATTTTTATTGGTAGTTTTATATCCAACCTTGGTTCTCAAATAAAAGTATTTACAAAAAAGATTCAAAGAGAGGATTTTACAAGTAGTATAGAAAATCTATCGAATAATATACGGGATTCACTTCCTGAGACTATTGGCAACCTGATTCCTGAAAGTGAAAAAATAATTCTGATGGCAAAGAACATGATGATTGGTGTTTTCCAAAGTGTTTTATCTCTGTTAGGATCTGCAGGGAGCTTATTCTTTATTTCATTCATGATCTTAATTTTTACAATTATTTTATTAATTGAATATCATGATTTCAAACGATCATTAGTTCGATTCATGCCAAACAAGTACCTTGAAGTGGGTCTTAGAATGATCTACAATATTGAACTACAAATATCCAAATACCTCAGAGGACAGATTCTAGCTGCAAGCAGTGTAGCAATATTATCAATAATAGGACTTCTTCTTTTAAATCAGTTTGGAGCAAATATCACCTTAGTCGTCTTCATTGGTATCATCGCTGGGCTTGCAAACCTAATTCCAATGGTCGGCGCTTTCATCGGTATGATTCCAGCAATTATGATTGCACTAATGAATAATATAGGCAGTGAAATTGCTATGGATCATCAGCTATTTGGCGCACTTCCCTCTCCATTTTTTATTTTAGATATCATCGTCATGTTTATTATCGTTCAACAAATTGATAATAATTTCATCACACCATTAGTTGTTGGAGAAAGTGTTGGACTTCATCCAATGGCGGTGATGCTAGTTTTACTTATCGGCGGAACATTGATTGGACCTCTTGGAATGTTATTCGCAATCCCTGTTGCTGGAGTTCTAAAAGTAGTAATAACTGAAATTGTTTTTATAACTAAAAATTCACACTTATTATGACCAAGTCAATTATTTTTTTCAGTCAGTGCCAATAGAAAAGCATATTCTAACGCATACTCTCTGTATTTTCTAAATCTTCCAGATTTTCCATAGTGGCCTGCATCCATATTCATATGCAAGTAGAGTTCATTTTCACCACCCCAATTTGCTCTGAGTTTTGCAACCCATTTTAATGGCTCCCAATACTGAACACTGGAATCATAAAATCCTGCTGTTACAAGTAGATTTGGATATTCTTTTTTATTTACTTGGTCGTACGGAGAATACGATAGCATGTAATTGTAATATTCTTTTTCCCTCGGGTCACCCCATTCTACCCATTCATAAGTTGTGAGGGGAATGGAAGGATCTAGCCCTGTTGTGACTACATCTACAAATGGTACGGAAGCTATTGCGCCTTTCCACATTTGAGGTTCCATGTTGATTACAGCGCCTATTAATAAACCTCCAGCACTGCCTCCATAGCAAAATAAATGTTCCTTATCCGTATAATTTTTATCAATCAAGAACTTTCCAGCATCAATAAAATCATTGAATGTGTTTTTCTTGTTAAGGAGTTTACCATCCTCATAAGATTGCCTCCCAAAGATCTGGCTACCTCTTATATTCGCAATCGCAAAAATAAATCCTCGGTCAAGCATGCTCAACCTAGTAGAACTAAAATAAGGGTCTTCTGTATCTCCATAAGCTCCATATCCATATAAAATCAAATTTTGAGGCGCAGTACTATCTCGCAATGATTTCTTGTATACAATTGATATAGGGATTTTTTTACCATCTCTGGAATTAGCATAAAACCTCTCTGATCTATAATCTCCTTCTAAATAACCACCAATGATTTCTTGTTTTTTTAACAGAATCTTTTCCTTTTTATCCATGTGATAATCGTATGTTGAACTAGGAACGGTCATCGATGTGTATATATACCTTAAACTATTTGTATTGAACTCTCTATTTCTGGACATCCATGAAGAATACGCTTCTTCCTTAAAATCAATGTAATAATCTTCCCTAAAACTCTCATTAATGACTCGTAGAACACTTAATCCGTTTACTCTTTCATTCAAAACAAGGTGGTTAGCAAAAACTTCCATTTCTAAAATTTGCTCTTCATTTCTATGCGGAATAACCTCTTTCCAATTTGAATGGTCAGTATTCATCAATGATGTCTCCATCAAACGATTATTTGGAGCATTAAGGTTGGTAAGTATATAAAATTTGTCTTTGGAATGAGCAATCGCATATTTATGATTTTTCTGTCTTTTAGAGAAATTCATAAAATCACCTATTGTATCATCTGCTCTAATTATTTGATAATCACTCGATGAGTGACCTTCGCTATAGATTACAATATATGCACCAGACTTTGACCTGTAAACTCCTGACCAATAATCACCATCCTCTTCATGGTATACTAACTTATCTTCTTTAATATTCGACCCTAGAATATGTCGATAGACTTTTTCAGGGTTTAATGTGGTTTGATTTTGTAATGTGTAATAAACCGTTGAATTATCATTGGCCCAAGCAACATTAGATTCAACATTAGAAATAAAATATTCAAGAGTCTTATCTGTGTTAAGATTTTTGAAATAAAGGGTATACATCGTTCTACCAATTGTATCGACTGTGTAGGCCAACCATTCATTATTAGGGCTAATAACTCTAGCTCCCAGTGAAAAGTAACTATGCCCTTTCGATAATTTATTTTCATCAAGAATGACCTCTTCTAAAGCTTCGAGTTTTCCTTTTTTTCTACAATAAATGGCATACTCTTTTTCTTTCTCATACCTCGTATAATAAAAGTAACCATTTTTAAAATAGGGAACAGTTTGATCATCTTTTTTTATTCGATTCACCATTTCATCGAATAACTGATTTTGAAGTTCATTTGTGCTTGCTAGTTTTTTCTTTGTAAAACGGTTCTCCATATTGATATAATTGATAACTGCTTCCGCCTGAGAATCGTAAAGAGTATCTCTTTTTTGAGCATCTGTCAGTCTCATCCAATAATAATCATCATTTCGCTCATGCTCATGTTCTATCATTTTATGCGGCTTCTTTATAGCTATTGGTGGATTAATATCTTGACTGCAAGAATTCATGATCAGTACTCCAATAAAAATATATTTTTTCATCAATCAATATATATATAATGTATTTTAAACAAAAACTTTATCTTATTTTTATCATTTATTATAGTTCATAAATCTCTATATATATATATTTAAACGTCTTTAGTTATACCTTGCTTTAAATTCAAATAAAGACTTAAACTATTTCAAGCCATTCAATGGCTTATAAATGCGGAGTTCTACTTGAATCATACATTCATCAAATGTTACGTGGTGAGGTGTATCTGTTTCACAACAAAAAAAGTACCTAATTGAAACAGATATTACTAATACTATGTCTCAACATATTCATTTCTGGTTGCAGTACCATTATGTATAAAGAAAAACCAAAACCACAACGCTTTAGAAGGTTAGCAACCATAAAAGAGGTCATGATAAAAAGATTAAGCTTTCTCCCGTACATTGATTACATCCCAAATATCAACCCAACAAAGCCTGCCTTAACAATGTTAAATGAATTGACTAAATATGAAAAAATAGTTGATGACCATGTTGAATTTGATCACCCAAAAGAAGAGACCACCTCCTCCGAAAGCAAAAGGAAAAGGTGGTTAAAAAATCTTATCAGACGAGAAAAAAAAGATGACAGTATCGAAGAGAAGATTTATGATATCAATGAGATAAGAAAACTTACTTCTAGATATGAAAAATGGGGTTTAGCATGGGATGAGAAAGCATCTCTTGTGGAGAGAGATTTATCTATTGATGAGATTTATTTAATAAAAAGTGAGATAAAAAGAATTTCAAAAAAGTTATGATAACTTTATCAATGTTTTCCATTCACCTATGAATTTTATTTTGACTTATATGGGTTTTACCTTTTAAGATAAAATAGTGGAAAATTCCATTAACTAAACTAAAAGGGAGGTGATCAGTTGTCTAATTCAAGTAATTTGCTGACCTCCAATAAATCAGCAAAATAAATCCACGTTGCTGCCATTGTGAGGTCAGCTTCAATAAATAAAAACGCGCTTATTTTTGGGCGCGTTTTTATTTACTACCATTCAATCTGAAATTATTGGATAAGTATTGATAAGAGTAACCCGAACGAAAATACTAGGCCAATTGTTCCTGGTGTTTTTAATCCTCTTTCAAAACATGGCCTTGATGCGATTGCCGGTAAAAGACAAAAAAAGAATCCTGGCGAATATTTAAACAGGTAACCAATATGTTTATCGGTAATAATTTGATATTGAATCATGGAGAATATCCACATTATTAAAAATGCAGTTATAAACCATCCGACAAAATTTAAAATTGGGACCCCATAATAAGATCCGGGATTTTCCCATTTCCATCGTTTTTCATCCACAGCTATTGGATCAAGTACTAGATCAATAATTACTAATAAAAGACTTGGTAAAAACAGCAAAAAGAGTTCTCTTGAAAAGTAGAGTCGCAAAGTGGCGGTAATCATATTTGAACTTTGACCATAATTAATCATTTCGGAAAATAAATGGCTCGAAAAATTCAAACTCATGTATATCAGCCCTGACCATGCCAAGGGAATTACTAATGGTATACCTAAAAAAGAAGGACCGGGTGATTTATTTAAATTGAACTCGTATTTCCCTCCAAAGACAAATCCAGTTTTTGTGCCAATAATCTCCATTCCAATACTTATAATAAATGAAACTACCGCAAATAGAATAATATTAGCATAGCCCCATATCATCGATCCATGTATCAAAAAGTAAGAGTATCCTACTAAAATCTGTGCGAACCTTAATTGTTCTGCTTGGTAATAATTACCATATTTTCCGAGTTGATTATTTTTTACGAACCATGAGAAAGAACCCAGTCTAATGAAACGATAAAGGAAAGGAATGGTAATTATCAATATAATAAATATAAATAATAATGTTTTCTCCATTGATCTAGGGTTTTATTCTTTTTTTATGAAAATCATCATAATACTTTTTACAATTTTCATATATCCCCAATATATCAGGGTCGAGTTCTATTTTATTATTGATATAAAGCTTAAATCCAGTTGATTGATAAACTCCATCATACCAATATGGCCCCCAAATCCCATCGGAATCTCTAGGCCCTTTTTGCCAAGATAACATGGATGAATAAAAATCAATGTCCAGTGTTTTACATAGCTTTCTTAGCATTGACTCTGGGTTTTTTAAAATATCATCAGCATCAATAATTGGTGGTGTTTCTTTATTACTATATTCAAGAAGATCGATGATTTCAGCTTGTTGCACATACCCTAATAAACGTTCATCTGTTATGGGAAATTTTTCCCCATAACTAGCAATAACACTTTTAGGATTTCTAATTAATAAACAATTTTGAACATCCTTGATCCAGTTAATTTTAAATCCTTTTAGATTATGCTGAGCCATATTTTTTTGATACCATATAGGTCTTTTTGAAAAGTTTTTATCCACGCATTTTGAAGCAACATCACTCCAATTTGTACTTTGTGAATTTAAGATTGCTTCTTTTTCTGGATGATCCAATTCAGTAACAGATAGGTAATGGGCATAAAATGGTTCATCAAGAACCTCAGTATCCTTACGACTCTCAAATGACCGCATCATGGCTGTTGATAGGTTTCTAGGGCCAGACCACATCGCAATGATGGTTTTAGTCATTGATTATTAGACATATTCTCTAGACTAAGTTCATACCACGTTTGCAATTGGTTTGTTAAAGCCCCTCTTGTGCCAGAGCTAATGACTACCCCATCTACAGAAACAACTGGTATAATTCCAGCGAATGTTCCTGTTACAAATACTTCATCTGCATTGTGGACATCTTGGACTGAGAACTCTCTTTCTTTGATTGGGATTTGATTTTGTTTACAAATATTAATTACGGTAGACCTTGTAACACCATTTAGACAATATTCTCCATTTGAGGTCCAAACTTCTTTATTTGATATCATAAAAAAGTTGGTTGAATTGCAAGTTGAGACATTCCCATTAGGGTCAAGCATTAATCCTTCATCAACTCCCATTTTTTCTGCTTCGATACATGCGGCAATGCAATTATGCTTGCTTAGAGAATTTATTCTTGGATCTTGGGTGCGATTATCTCGAATTGTTTTGACTGTTCCTAATGTGATTCCTTCGACCTTGAGTTTTGGACTTGCCTTTTTATATTCAGGAATAATAACAATGGTTGGTGGCCCAATGGTTACCTTGGGATGCTGGTATGGTGTCGATTTTATTCCTCGGGATACTATTAGACGAATATGTACATCAGATGTCATTTTATTCTTTTCCAATGTTTTTTTAAGAGCATCTATCATTTCATCTTTTGAGACCCCAACGGTCATTTCAATAGCTTTTGCCCCTTCATAAAGTCTATCCAGATGTCTTTCAAGATGAACTAGATGCCCTTTGTGAAACCGTATTCCCTCCCACACACCATCTCCTAGAAGATATCCACTATCCATTACGGATATTTTAGCTTCTGAACGAAGATAAAATTCACCGTTTATAAAGATCTGAATATCATTGTTTCTTGAATCATTATCGTAATCATGAGTTGATGCCATATTTTAATCCTTATTTAATTGCCTTTGTCTTTCAAAAAGTATAGCAGAGACTGCAGCGCTTACATTTAAAGAATTAATCTTACCTTTCATTGGTATCGTGGCTTTGAAATCACAATTCTTTATAGTTTTTTGCCTTATGCCTTTTCCTTCACTCCCAACCACAATGACTGTTTTCCCAGAATAATCAACCTCATGCCATAATTTTGAATCAATACTGTTTTCAACACCAATAATCCAAAAATCATTATTTTTTAACTCTTTTATACCCTGACTCAAATTTGTTAATTGATATATTGGCATATTTACAAATGCACCTTGGCTTACTTGCAATACAGTTTGAGTTATTGGTGCAGAATTATGTTGAGGGACTATGATTCCATCTATTCCAGCGCAATCTGCAGTTCTTATTATCTGTCCAAAATTTTGAGGATCTTCTATTTGATCTAATGCAAGCAAACACACATCATATGAATCCTTAAAATCGGGTAACATATTGTCAAATAGTCTCCCATGAAATTCTACTACAACACCTTGTGATCTGCCCTCACTAAACTTTCTAAAAAATTGATCTTTATTTAAATAGAAAACCACTTGATGCCTTACAAGGCTTTTTAATCGTTTCTCTTTATCTGCCCTTCCATCTTTCAACATAAATATATTAACAATATTAAAACGATCTGAGTCTAAAAGTGCATAAGCACAATTGATTCCTTTACATGTAAAGTTTTGATTATTTGAATTTTTCATACGGTTTGGACAATCAATATTAAAGTACATATTTGAAATGACAAGAATAAAAGAATTATAGTACACTTTTATTTATAACATTCTTTTCAATTTAAATTGATATAAATTGAACTGGTTGCTACACAGTAAATTGGGAAGTACATTTGCAGCCGTTTCATGACGACAGAAATTATTTTTGGGCCCATAGCTCAACGGTTAGAGCAGCAGACTCATAATCTGTTGGTTCGGGGTTCGAATCCCTGTGGGCCCACTTTCATAAAAACAAGCTCTGTTAAGTCCTCATATACTCATGAGTAGTATTGGAGTATGACTTTATTTAGGATTATTTCCTAAGTTCCCAAAACCAATGGAGGTAATTAACTATGAGAATTATTCTGATTTTCATTGTATCGAGTAATTTACTATTTCCTGTTGGCGGTGTGATTGTGTTTAATGACGGCACTACTATTGAAGGAGACATTAATAGTGTAAATGAAAGTTCTATCTCTCTCACTCCAATAGGCCTTACGTTTCCAGAAGAAATTAGAATGGAGAATGTTGACTCATTAAAACTGTATGATGGAAAGTTACTTGTTGCCAATAATAAACCACTAATGATGTATTCCAATGGAGAGTTCTATGAGCCTGGAATCAATACAGAAAACAAGGGTGACGTTTATGAAGATTATGATATAGAATATGTCTTAACTCCTAATTGGAGTGTTAACTCATATCTAGGCTATCCTCTTATAAAATCTGAATCTCTATCAGATAGATACTATGATAAAATAAGTCCAGTATTTGGGCTGTCTATTGGTAGTCCTTATGGCCTGTTTTTTGATAATTTCTACGTCAATGGAATATTCGAACTAGCATACTATAACTTTTCAAAACAGAGTGGCGAATATACCCAGTTTGATGGACTAGCTATTCAAATCGGAATATCACCTGGTTTTTTCGTTGGTGAAACAAGCATAAGCTTTACAGCATGCACAGGGATTTACCACGCAGGCGGAGGATTCATTGGAGGGGGGAGCCTTGATATTCCATTAGGATCGGAAGGAATATTAGAATCAATCGAAATGCGTATTACTAGCAGGGCAAATATTGTCCAAAAAGAAGAAGGTGGTAGTACTTATTGGATTGATGCAGGTATTTCATTAGGATATGAATTTTAAGCTTTTTAATCAGATCAGATAATTGAGATAACTAATTTGAGAAAACTATTATTTCTTCTTTTTTGTGTTTTACAAGGCCAAAACACCTATCAAGGACAAGTGCTATTTGACTACAGTGGAACAGAAAGTGGCCTTTTTTCTTCGATTGCCCAAGATTCAATAAGCTCAGGCTTTAGTATAAATCAAAGTAATCAAGATAGTTCATTTTTTCTGATGGCCTCAATAACTCAGCAAGAAAATAATGAATTTGACCTATTTCTTGCCGCGTTACAAGATACAGTATTTCCATTACAACCAAGAACCTGGGACATCCCAGGCGAAGGAGATGAAGACAATCCGCTTAGTCTTGAAACGCTGCTTATTTTTATGCCTGGACTTGACTCCTCATTTGTAATTGAAGTCTTTGATGCATTTACCGACACCTCAAGCTCTGATGACACTACTGATATATTTACAGATTTCTTTACTAACTTTTCAGAAAACTTGTACCTTGGGCTTTCAGGCACTGTTGAAATCGAATCAGTCTCAGATTCTTCAATTCTAGGTTCTTTTAATACCATAATGATAAAACCAGCATTCTATTTCCCTCCACATACAATATTCATCAACAATGGTGAATTTGCATTTTACGATGTTGATATTTCTGTATTAGAGAACTCGATTGTAAATACGGTTCCCAAAGATTTTGGACTTCATAAAATATATCCAAACCCATTTAACTCTTCCGCCACTATCGACATTTCGATAACTTCTTCATCGATTAACACATCACTATACATAGTGGATATAAGAGGTAGAATAGTGGAAATATTATTTAATGGAAAGTTGTCAGCAGGCCATCATTTATTTTATTGGAATTCAAATCAGACTCCTAGTGGCGTATACTTTACTGTACTCAATTATGGAAATTCAACTGAAACAAAAAAAGTGATGTTGGTCAAGTAATCTATTAATGAAATTAAAAGCATATGAGACCCTGAATGATCTTCTACTACTTCAATGGAATGACGAAACTGATAATGCATTACCTCTTAAGTCTATGAGGGATAATTGCCCTTGCGCAAATTGCGCAGGTGAGACTGATGTATTTGGAAATATCTATAAAGGGCCTGCTCAAATAATGAATGAAAAAAGTTATCTTGTGTCAGGTATTCAACCTGTTGGATATTATGCCATTCGCCCATTCTGGGAGGACGGGCACAGTGACGGCATATTCTCTTTTGAATATCTTCAAAAATTATGCGATACATTCGATAATTAATAATGCACCACTTAATTGTCATTCTAATTTTACTTAGCCAACTGTTTGGACAGGAAACTAAAGTAGAAGAAATTAATCTTTCTGGACTCATCACTGATCGTGACCAAGAAATTTCAGGCATGGACTGGTACCAAGATAAACTATTTTTATTACCAGAAAATCTAGGTGGGTTTTTGTTCATGATACCAAAAATTGAGATTTTAAATTCAATTAAACCAAACGGAAAGGTCCCCATTGCTCCTAAAAAGACAAGATTTAAAACTCCTGACTATAAAAGTTTAATAAATGGATTTGATGGGTTTGAAGCGATTGCATTTAATGGTAATAAGGTTTTCATAAGCATTGAAGCAGAACATAATGGTCAAATGAATAGCTACATTATCTGGGGAGACATTGATCCTAGCACATTGGATGTCAGTATTGACAAAGATCATTTAAAATGGGTTGATACACCTATTCAACTTAGCAATATATCGTATGAAAGCCTTTTAATATACCGAAATGACGTATTAATGCTCTACGAAGCAAATGGGTCAAACCTGCAACAAGATGTTCGACAAGTGGTCTTTTCCCCCTTAAATAAAAGTATTACGCACATGGGCTTTACTAATGTTGAATATCGAATAACTGATGCATCAAAAATAGATGCTAGTAATAAATTTTGGAGCATCAATTACTTCTGGCCAGGTGATAAAAAATTATTGAAACCTGGTAGAGACGGGATATTAGGAGAAGTAAGAGCAGGAAGATCCCATTCAAATTCAGATGCTGTAGAGCGTTTGATAGAGTTTGAAATTAAGAATGATAAAATAACCACTTCTGATCAAGAACCAATTCAACTTGTTCTTGACGAAGAGGCATCTCGTAATTGGGAGTCAATTGTAAGATTAGATGATAAAGGGTTATTGATCGCCACAGATAAATATCCAAAAATGATCTTAGGTTTTGTGCCATTTAAATAATTGATATCAATTCTTCTATCAAAT
This sequence comes from Fidelibacterota bacterium, assembly GCA_002698235.1. Taxonomy (GTDB): domain Bacteria; phylum Fidelibacterota; class Marinisomatia; order Marinisomatales; family UBA1611; genus NZWG01. The sequence continues at coordinate 22,746 of NZWG01000075.1, forward strand.
AAAAATATAGATGGGAATCTTGTAAACATTATCCATATTTTAAATATATGAACTACTCAATGAAGCTGTTAGTTACATTCGTAATACCTTTCCAGATCTTATTTGGCTGGGGTAATACTGGACATCGAATCGTCGGTAAGGTCGCAGAGACTTATTTAACAAAAAATGCAAAGGTCCAGATAAAAAAGTTGATGGGCCACCATGACCTTTCTAGAATGAGCAATTGGGCAGACCACATCAAATCAGATCCAAATTGGAAACATGCTAATGACTGGCATTGGTGTACGATCCCAGATGGAGAAGATTATGAGAAAGGTAAACATAAAGGCCTTGCAGCAGAGAAGGTAAAAGAATTTATAACTGTATTGAAAAAGAGAAAATCGACAAAAGAAGAAAAGCAAGTTGCCTTAAAGTTTCTTATTCATCTAATTGGAGACCTCCATCAGCCTCTACATGTTGGAAATGGTGAAGATCGAGGTGGAAACAGTATCCAATTAAAATGGTTTGGTGAGCCTAGCAACCTACATAGTATCTGGGACAGTAAATTGATAGAGTATCAAAATCTAAGCTACTCAGAATATGCTGATTATCTCATGCTTGCTGAAGATCGTGGAATCATCAGGCAATGGCAGGCAGACTCTTTGCTTACCTATTTGCATGAATCACGGGACCTGAGAAACCAATGTTATAAATATCAAAAAGAAGATCTGAAATGGGAATATTTTTATGCTAATAAGAGTTTACTTGAGCAGAGACTATACCAAGGTGGAATTCGATTATCAGGTGAGTTAAATAGAATCTTCAAATAGGCGTTTTACTTTTTCTTTCCTTGAGAAGCAACAGCTTCAGCTTTCTTTGATATTTCATCTTGGTCACCTAAATAATAACTATCAAGTGGGTTCAACTCTTCATCCAGTTCATACACGAGCGGCACACCTGTTGGTATATTTAGTTTGAGGATATCTTCATCTGATATCTTATCCAAATATTTTACAAGCGCTCTTAAAGAGTTTCCGTGAGCAACAATCAATATTTTCTTCTCATCTAAAATTTCTGGTTTAATAACGTCAAACCAGTATGGCATGAATCTATCTACGGTATCTTTCAAACATTCTGATTTTGGCAAAGAATCCTCAGGCATGTCTTTGTATAAACTGTCAAATCGCGGATGTCTTTCATCATCTATTTCTAATTCAGGAGGAGGAACGGTATAACTTCTCCGCCATATCAAAACCTGCTCATCTCCATGTTTTTCAGCAATCTCTGCCTTATTTAATCCCTGAAGTGCACCATAGTGTCTTTCATTTAATCGCCAATCGTATTGTTTTTGTATTTCATTCAAACCCATTTCATCCAGACAGATGTCCATTGTTCGATTAGCTCTTTTTAGTAATGAAGTATGTACCACATCAAATTTGATAGCTTCTTGGTTTAATAGATCTCCTGCTTTTCGCGCCTCTTTTTCACCTTTTTCTGTTAAATCTACATTGGTCCATCCTGTAAATCTATTTTCTAAATTCCATTGGCTTTCTCCATGACGAAGTAAAACTAATTTTTTCATTTTCACTGTCCTGTGTTTTGAATTCATTGGAAATAACTTGGTAAAATTGTCACTCTAATGCTTATTACAAAAGAAATTTTTAACTATATTGCAAACATGTGTGGTAGAAAAACTCTCACCAAAAATAAAAGAGCTATCATTGAAGAGTTGATGATAGATGATTGGCAGATTGAAGATTATTTACCCAGCTACAATATTTCCCCTACACAACATTCTATAGTTATGATTCAAGCTAACGGATCTAATATTGCCAAGAGAATGAAGTGGGGGCTTATTCCCAATTGGTCAAAAAATGATTCTTTTTCATCAAAAATGATAAATGCTCGATTAGAGACCCTTAGAAGCAAACCCTCATTTAAAGACCTTATTTATAAAAAAAGGTGCATTGTCCCATCCAATGGATATTATGAATGGAAACAAAATGGTCCCAATAAAAATGCTTACTTTATTAATAGAAAAGATAATCGTTTATTACTGTTTGCAGGACTGTGGACACTTTGGCCTTCCCCTTCTGGGTCTGTATATACTTATACGATCATAACAACAAAAGCCCAACAAGACATAGCTCACATCCATAATAGGATGCCTGTAATATTGGATAAAAGCAAGATAGATAAGTGGATAAATATTGAAAACAGGTCTTTTGAAATTCAAGAAGCAATCTCTCAAAACAAAGAATCGCTTGACCATTATCAAGTTTCCAATTTTGTTAACTCTCCAAATAATAATTCAAAAAGATGTATTACTCCATTCAAGGAACCTGTCAATCTAAATTTATTTGATAATAAATGACCATCGATAGGAACGTAGCAATTTTAGTCTATTTTGCTAATCTAATTTTGTTCTAACATTTTTATAGGAATTTTATTTATAATCAGAGGTTAATATTTTGAAAATATCAACTAAACAAACCAAGGAGAACCCTATGAGTCTATCTCATCGCATCTCTGCGTTTTTACTCCCCTTACTAATCACATCATATGTAACAGCCCAAGTATCCGTATCTGGAGTGGTTACTAATGACAAAGGAGACGCGCTATCAGGTGCAAACGTATACCTTGCTGGAACATCATTAGGAGCTGCTGCCAAATCAGATGGTAAGTATCAAATCGATGATGTCCCTGCTGGGGATTATACCTTAGTATTTTCATACTTAGGCTACAGTACAATGGAAACAAGTGTACAGGTTGGGAAGAGCAATGCAACACAGAATGCTCAGTTGAGCCGCTCTGCTCTTGAAATTGCAGCGCTTCAAGTAACAGGGACCATCATAAAAGATCGAGTGACACCATTTCCTCATTCATCTCTTACAGCTGAAGAACTTGAACTACGTACTGCATCAAGAGATATCACTGCAGTCATGGCTGATGCACCTGGAGTATATTTTACTGAGAGTAAAGGTGGTGCAGGCGATTCAAGAGTCTATATTAGAGGATTTGACCAAGAAAATTCAGCTACATTGATTAATGGAGTACCTGTCAATGATATGGAAAATGGCAGAATGTACTGGTCTAATTGGGATGGGATGACAGACATCGCTTCTGCAATCCAAATACAGAAAGGATTAGGTGCAACCAATCTCGTTGCTGGCCAATTAGGTGGTACGATCAATATTGTATCAGGTGCCGCAAATTCAAATAGAGGCTTTGGCTACAAACAAGAGTTTGGCAGCGATTCATTCCTTAAAACAACGTTTACAGCAAGTACTGGATTATTAGATAATGGTGTCGCCTTATCCGGTCTTGTAGCCAAAAAGACCTGGAATGGCTACGTTGATGGTACCTGGTCTGATGCATACTCATATTACTTTTCTGCTCATAAGACCTTTGGGAATGGTAAGCACACATTAGACGCCAATGTATTAGGTGCTCCTCAACAACATGGTCAAAGAGATGAAGATCAGATATATACTGCTGAAGATTGGAAATCATTTACTGCATCAGATTATAGCAGTAGTGATGATTTTCGAAGAACTAGCCCACACAGATATGGTAGCGGCTGGGGATATCTAACGGAACAAGAATATGATGCTCTTAACGATAATAGCGTTGGCCATCGTGGTAGCACAGACTGGGCTCACGATGTTCTATTTGGTGGTATCATGCATACCAAGCAAGTAGGTGATAAATATCTCATTAATACAAGAACGAACTATTATCACAAACCTGTGTGGAGCTTGAACTGGAAGTGGAATGTAGATGAAAAATCAAGCCTTTCTACAACTCTTTATGGTTCAAAAGGTCGAGGTGGTGGAACAGGGCCAATGAATACTCGTGATACCTACATGGGTGACGATGGAGAGGATTCCTACTACAAGTATTTTGACCCTGCTGAAATGAGCGATGGTACTGAAACTATTGACTGGACTCAAGTGATTGCCAATAACCAACAATGGTCTAGCGGGTCTGATTTTGATACAACCTATAGTGATGACATGCGTCGTTCAAAACGAATCATTAGAGCATCTGTAAATCATCATGACTGGACTGGCATATTATCAACATACAATAGAACGGTTAATGAGAACCTTAAGATCACAACAGGTGTCGATATTCGTTCATACGCGGGTGAACATTATAGAGAGGTTGTAAATCTTCTTGGCGGTGATTACTACGTACATCACTATGCAATGGCTGGTGAAACTGGAACGGAAAGAATGCGTGGTGTTGGTGGTTTAATTGATTACCATAATACAGGGTATCACGACTGGTATGGTGGCTGGGCACAGACAGAATACTCAACGGATTCTTGGTCAGCAGTGCTAAGTGGTGCACAGTCCGTATCAAGATATCAAAGACAAGAGCAATACAATGAGACCGAAGGCGATGAATACTCAAAAGTATTGATATTTCCAGGTAATGCTTTAAAGCTTGGTTTTAACTTTAATGTCAATGATAATTTGAATGTCTTCCTCGCCGCTGGGAACATGTCAAAAGCTCCTAAGTTTTCCAATGCATACTTGTCTTATAGCAACACGCCTAACACAGGTGCAAAGAATGAGTCAATATCATCAATGGATGTAGGAGTCTCCTACAGAAGTGACATGATAGATGTGACTACAACCTACTATAGCAATACATGGGAAGATAAAGCATTAACTCTCTATAGCGCACCTGATATCTACAATATTACTGGATTAAGTGCAAATCACTCAGGTGTTGAAGTTGAAGCAGATGTACGACCCATGGATCTTCTGTCTGTTGATGCTGCATTATCTTTTGGTGATTGGGCATGGGGTAAAAATGTTGATGCCGTGTTTAGTTCAGATTACGACAGAACAAATACAACAGAAGTCAAGCTTTATACAGATGGTTTAAAAGTAGGATTTCAGCCACAAACTCAAATGGCCTTTGGTCTTAATTTGTTCCCAGTTGAGGGACTAACTGTAAATGCGACCTTCCAAATGAATGACAATTTCTATGCAGGTTTTGATCCAGCAGATAGAGTTCTTGATACAGATGATACTCAAGAATTGCAGGAGGCNGTTACCAGCGTTAAAGACGTTGTTCAACTAGATGCATACAACATGATGGACCTTCATCTTTCTTATAAGATGAATTTGATGGGNACAGATCTTGTNTTGGGTGCACATGTCCTCAATGCACTAGATACTGAATATGTAACATATGCAGAAGATCAAGGATTTGAAGATGATGGATCAAACAGTGCACCAAAAGTGTTCTATGGATCTGGAAGNCAGATCAGNATGAGTTTTAAGGTTAGTNTATAANAACTANACTANCTTATTGANACTAAAAAAANCCCCCAGAAATGGGGGTTTTTTTTATCAAAANATNTCAAGAATNTTTGGGAGGTCAATGTCAAACATCGAAGATAGTTTATCTTGTNTCTTTACCCCGAANACCAAACCAATTGTTATCCAATGAGTCTTTGTGTCTTCATTAATAATACCAGAGACATGATTGAATTGAGCTGTCATNCCAACGATCAAAGGAGTTGGAAGNAANTTGAAAGTTGCTGTNCCNCCTAATGTAAGACCATACCCCGGAGACACTAGCCCACCACCAACTTTTATGCCTGTTTCNAAAGTACTTGGAACCCATGNCCAAGCAATACGTGGATCTATTTGAGCAACTANAAANTAACTTAGTGTNTGAAANTTTTGNCCACTAGAATCTGATTTAAAATCNAACCAATTGACCTCTAAACCAAGGTCTATGGGTTTACCATCAAATCGGAACATGCTCTTCCTACCAAGTCCAAAAGAGTAATTAACGCCCGCAACATGATCTTCTAAAGTCTCTTCGATCATGATTGGCTGTGAATACGAAATATTCAAATATGATTTTGCCCCGGTACCTAAAATAGAGTCCTGAACTGCTCTTTTAGTATCTCTAGCTTTTTTTCTAGCCTCTTTTCTTAAACGCTTAGCTTCTTTTTTGGCTAGCTTTGCCTCTTGTTGAGCAAAAGATTCTACATCTTTTGTCTTACGAACTGCGTCGAGGGTAGCTGTTGCTGCCGCTGCTTCCAACCTGGCTCGCTCTGCTTCCCTTTCAGCATCATACATATTCTCAATTGCTTTTTGAGCATCTATTTTTGCTTCATCCATTCGAGCTTGAAACGCTTCAACATCCTTAGCTTGACCCTCTGCCTTTCGCATAAGTTTTGTTGCATTCCTAGCTCTTTGATTTGCCTGGTCAAGTGCTTCTTTTGCAAGCACCAAGTTATCATTTGCTTCTCTAAGAGCCTCTTCTGCTCTTATGGCAAATTCCAAAGCAAGGTCAAGATCTTGAAGGTCCTGCAAACTTCTATCAATGACATCCCTTCCATTCCATTCATATTTATATGCATATTTATCAGGGGGCATATATGGTATTATTTTTCTTTCTATTTCTTTGCCTTCTCCATTCACTAGTACTCGAACCGTTTCACCTAGTCTTTTATCATGGATGAATTCCTTGGTCTCCACAATGATATTTTCTGAATTAAAATATTGTATCATCTTAAGAGATGCNCCTTTTTCCCAAAACAATAGATGACGACCTACAAATTGTTCATTGGAATCAAAATAGGATGATTCAATTACCTCAGAAAAACTATTATCATCTTTAACCATGGTATAATTGAAATAATAAGAGAAATATTCAAATCCAACAGAATCACGAAAAGAGACCTCTCTTGGACGACCATCACTTCTGCTTATAAAACTTGCGACCCAGCCAGGACGCATGTAGCTAAGCTCATTCGAATAAAGGTTTGGGTCTAACCTAGAAACATTACCAGTCTCATGGAACATGACTTGGTACTCAGATCGTGCGCCTGATCTTGACCATATAAGTGAATAAGTTTCTTTTGGCTTGCCGTCTTTACCATATTTTATTACAGATCTTATTCTATTTTCCTTATTGAAGGTAGCCTGATAATATATCTGGCCAAAAAAACTTTGAGGTTCCCCACGAAGATCTAGTACGCGGCGATATGGGTTCCAATACTTATAATATTCTGTACGTGCAGTTTCATCGGGTTCTGTTTTTAAGGTTTTATTGAAAGCATTCACCTCAGAAATAAAAAAGAGGATTGATAAATAACAGAAAAAGCCTATTCTATTTTTCAGGCCACCCCCCAACTCATCAATAAAATAGTCATGAAAAACAATGAGAATCCTATCCAAGTCCCTGCTTGGAATCGCTTATTGTAATCCACAACTTCTTCGCCTAAGGTCTGATAGTTCAATACAATTGTCTCATGTGCTCCTTCATCTACATATACATCCAACCGCCCCATGACCAAAATATCATTCATGATCTTTTCTTTTGATGTTAAAGCATTAACATCTTGACTATAATCATTCGGGAAATATCCTACTTTATGCCAGCCAGGCAAAACATCTACGGGGTTTTTTAGAGGAGAATATCCAACAAGATGGCCATCAACATAAATAGGCAATCCTTTTGTATCGCACATGATCTCTAAAGTGGTTCGCTCTCTAGCATCTTTCCAAGTGGTAGGGTGAGCTTTCTTTTGAGCATCTTTAAGATCTGGGAAAACAAACGATGGATTTATCTCTTTTTCCTCTATAAAATCTTTAAAGGTCAATACAATGCTGACCAAATTATTTTTATCATCTATTATAACATCAAACATTCCAATGCTTAGGCTGATCTGTATTGAAAGTTGCAACGCATTTTGAGACCAACTTTGTTGTATATCTTGTATGGGATAAGAAGAAATATTTTGAAAAAAATCTGGCTCAGGTCTTATAATATTATAAAAGTTTAGAATGAACCAATTCTTTTGTTCTATCCAACTTGATACATCTGCTCTTTCGATATGACTAGAGAACTGGAATTNAATTCTTANTCCNGTCTCAGTNTCTTCTGNTTTTGANGATAGTAAAACNGGGAGGTCTTGAGCCATGTATGATGAATTAAAANCAAACCATANGAGAATCCCCCAAAAGTATTTTCTAGGGGCAATGTATTTCATTAAACTATTCAGATACTTCTTCTNCAATTGCNAGNTTGATTCTGATCTTCTGAGTTCGCCCTTGAGGAACATAAATATCCTGGTAATCAGGGATACTCATTGCAAATTGCGGGCGAGCAGAATTGGGACTAACAACTCGCACTCTATGCCAACCTGGAGATACTGGCAGTTTTTTGGGAATCGGTGTTTTCCCTATTAAAGATCCATCAACAAATACGTCAGCCCCTTCTAAGTTACAAGATAACTTCAAAAATGTTTTCCTATTNGAAAGGTCTACTGGCAACAGATTCACTTCATTACTATTTAAAAGCTTTCTTGTCTCCCTCTTCACTTGAGTTGTAACAGAAGGTTGGTTCAATAATTCTTTTGCAGTTTCACGTGCCTGCTGGATCACGCTACCAAATCTTTGTTTCGTAACAGGTTTATTTTCAGCCACTGCTGAAGTAACAATCGGCTTCTGACCTGAGAGTGCTCGTACAAGCTCTCTATGCGTCCCTTCCCCTACAATACCATCAACATTGGCTGCATTAAATCCCCTATCAAGTTGGAACTCAATAACTGCTTCTTCTGTGTTTGGGCCAAAGTCTCCATCAACACCATCATTGTATACTCCTCCTTCACCTAAATCATACCCTAACACTAGTAAAGCCTCTTGAAGAGCCTTGACGCTTCTAGGTCTACGGACATCAGACCTCAACACTCCTTCATCAAGGATGAATGATATGTCAATAGACTCTTTGGTTAAAGATCTTTTTTTGGGCGGTGGTGGGCCGCTAATCTCTCTTTTTTGTTTTCTAATCACAACTAAAGGCTTTGGGTCCTCTTTTACAATTGGTTTTTGAATATTTTCCTTTGTATCTATTAATAGTTGATCTGTATCAATTAAGTCATCCTCTGTTGAATACCAATTGCTATACCAAACAAAATACTTTTCTGGACCATATTTATCTCTAGCATATACAAATGAGTCATAGAAAGGAGACCCTTTTGCTTCTTGTTTAGGGAGTGAGAATACTCTATTCTCATTAGTCCCTTCTGAAATCATTACCTCAGATCTTAAACTATCACTTAACGATTCCCAAACCTGGATGAGGATAACTCGGCTAGCAGCAGAATGAAATATTTCGAAATCTTCGATCGGCCTTTCAAAGAGATAGCCAATCTGGACTGATTCATTATTTTCTGTGATCTCTATATCTAATAATGGGGCCTCAAACTCTATGTAATCGGCTGCTGATGGACTCAAATACGTGCCATTTAGAGTTACATAGAACCAATTTTCTTGACCAACCCAACCAGCAATATTATCTAGATCCAATACTGAACTGTTTACCAGGCGAAGTAATGTTCCATTACTTTTCTTATGAGTAGTTACAAGCTGTACCTGACTACCCCAGATAATTGAAATAGAAAATAAAGTTAATATGAAAGTTTTGATATGTCTCTTTTTAGAGATCATTGATTTTTATTCTTAGTTTGGTTATGGCTTCCATTTCTTTTACTGGACTTTCTCCTCTAGATTCTTTTTCTCGAATACCAATTCTTAGCGCAGAAATTTTTTCTTTTAAAGGTTCTGATTTTAAGATCTTTATACAATCAGATACAATTTCTTCAGACATACTGTTTTGATCTTTAGTAAAAAGAATTTGAGCAATAGAATCCCTTTCATTCTTATCTTGAAAATACTCGATAATTGATGATGATTCCACATCCAAATTCTTATCATATAAGATTTTTGCCAATTGATTCAAAAGAGGATGCGTAAAAAGAGAAAGCTCCAAATTTTCAATGATATTGTTCCTTAAATCTTTTTCATCATTTATCAATAATTGGATCAACTCAACCTGCGCTTTATCAACTTTACTAGAAAATACAATTTTTTCTTCATTTGAAATCTCATCTACCGGACTATATTCAGGATTAATCCTCTGAGTATTTACAGTTTTGATAAAATCATGTTCTCCAATATATAGTTTTTCTGCAATCAACTTAACTAGGTCATTCCTGATTACACCATCCTCAATGCCCTTGATCTCTTTTGCAAGATTTAGAATATATTGTTGTCTCTCCGCTCCAGTCAACTTATCTCCCTGGTATAATTCAATATGAAAATCAATGTAATCTTGTGGATCTTTTATCGCTGATAATAATTTCGAGGCACCAAATTGGTCTATCCAATCATCCGGGTCTAAGCCATTCGGTGGTCTAATGACACTTGGTATCAGGCCCGATCTAAACAAGACCCATCCCGCTCTAATGGCAGCAGTGCAACCTGCCTCATCTCCATCATATAAGAGTATTACTTTTGAGGTTATCTTTGATATGGAAGAGGCATGTCTAGATGTGAAGGCTGTTCCGGAAACTGATACCACTGGGTATATGGTGTTTGTATATAATTTTAAAAAGTCCATATATCCTTCAACTAATACTACATGGCCTTCTTTTCTAATGGCATCTCGTGTTGCTTGCAATCCATAGAATACGTTACTCTTTTTATATAGCGGGGTCTCAGGTGAATTCAAATACTTTGCAGGGTCCTTGCTTTCAAATACTCTACCTCCAAAAGCAATGGGTTTTCCAGATGGATGAAAAATAGGGAACATAACCCTAGATCTAAATCGGTCAAAGGTCCCTTTTTCAGATTGAGAGAATAAGCCAGATTGAACTATTTGCGACCTTGTAAAACCTTTCCCTTTGCATTTTTTCACAAGTTGGTCCCAACTATCTTTCGCATAGCCGACCTTAAACTGTCTAATTATATCTTCATTAAGTCCTCTATCTTCTAAATACGATAAGGCTTTTTCACCTGAGTTTGAAAATAAATTGTCTTGGTATAATTCCAAGGCAATTTCATGTAATTCATGTAAAGAGGAGTATAATCCAGAATCCTCATCTTTCTTATTGAATTCAATGGGTATATTATACTGTTCAGCAAGCACCTTGACTGCATCGGGGAATGGAATTTGCTGATAATCCATTAGAAAGGAGTAGACGTTTCCTCCTGCATTACATCCAAAACAATAGAATATCTGCTTAGCTGGAGCAACGCTAAAAGACGGTGTTTTTTCATTATGAAATGGGCAAAGTCCAAAAAAATTGGGACCGCGTTGCTTAAGATCAACGTATTTAGATACAACATCAACTATATCGGCACTGTCTCTTACCCTTTCAATTATATCTTGTGATATCTTTGACATTAAGGCTGGGTTAATTGTTTGATATATGATTCACTTAATTGGATTGGGTCATCCCAGTTAAAAAATGATATCATTGATAATCGAAATTGGTTGCTAAGTTGTGATATTATAGAATTATTTTCAATAATAAATGTCCACTTCTTGATTGGTAATAATGCAATGAACCAGATAAATAACATCAGAATGAAAAACCCTTTAAAAGCACCAAAGGTAAATCCAAGAGAACGATTCATCATTTGATTACCATGAGATAATAACGCAACGTTAAATATTCTCGTTAATAACCTTGAAAGGATTAAGGTGAATATGAATAGTAAAGTAAATGAAAAAGTCGTTACGACCCAACCCTCAATTAAAACATACTCATTGATTTTATTTGAAAGAGAACTTGTATTGGATATAGAAACCATAATGGCCAATACGAGACCGATTAGCCTGCCAAACTCTTCAATCAATCCTCTATTAAATCCATTGTAGCCTAACAAAAGGATAAAGATGATTGCAAGGCCGTCTAAGAACCACGCCATCTATTCCAATAATTCTCTTAATATCTGATTAGCCATTTTACCGTCTATTGCATCGCCTCCTTTTTGCATTACCAGTGGCATGACCTTTCCCATGTCCATTAACCCGTTTGCATTTGTTTCTGATATAACAGACTCAACTAAATTTCGAGTCTCAGCTTCACTCATCGTTTCAGGTAAATATGAATTCAACACATCAAACTCATATTTCTCTTTTTGAGCAAGGCCCTCCCTACCGGCTTTTTCATACATATCAGCTGCTTCTTCCCGCTGTTTAACCAGTGTTTTTATAACTGAAATACAATCTTTTTCAGTTAGGTCTTTGCGATTATTTATTTGCCTATCTTTTAATTTGGCAAGTAACGTTCTAAGGGTACCAGCTTTATCCTTGTCGCCTGACTTCATTGCATCATACATGTCAGACTTAATTGTATCTAAGAAATTCATTTAACTATTGTCTATCCTTTTCATTGCTAAAAGTAAATAATCCTTATTGGTCTCAAATCCTATGAACCTTCTCCCGTTATTTTTACACGCAACTCCTACATCTCCGAGCTGCATAAATGGGTCTAATATCCAATTCAATTTGAAACTACTTGCGTCCAAGATTCTCGATATTAATTTTTGTGGGTAGTGCCCCTCGTCATCTAGTACTGGAGGAATATCTATCCATAGGTTGGATTCAATTTCACCTGCAGAATGATTCTCTATGGTATTGACTCCTATTGGTGCTTGTTTAAAAAGAAATTCATCAGTTTTTGTTGCAAACCATATGTCTGATGTTTCATCTGACCATGTTGTTTTTTGATTTGTGGTCTTTTTATCTCTCCATGTAATTCTTGTTTGAATTTGAAATGAATTAGATAGTAAACCTTGATACATCCCCGAATATTCCCAAGGGCTTAAAATATAGATTGCTCCTGTTTTTTTTAGAACTCGATAAGATTCTTGTATCCATTTTTGATTCCACTGATAATACTCTTGGAGAGTATTCCCTGTACCTTCACTTTTATCCCAGTTATCCTTTGGTGGAGTTGAGATGATGAGATCAATTGATTCGGAAGGCAGCTTTATAAAACCATCCATACACTTAGCAAGGAACACTCCCTCATGGAGATCTTTACCTTCTACCATAGACATATCTTTTTCTGTCTGTATTGCAGGTAGATAGCGATTTAGATCATCTATTGTAAGACCAGGGAACGTTTCCATAGGATTATTATAATGATAGGTCTTTATCTTTTCAGGAGGCTTAGACATAATAAAATTTAGTTAATAATTGGCTTATAATCTTTCGAGAATCTCCGTCTTGATCTCTTCAAATTTCCCAGTATCCTCAAAAATATTAAAATCGTCTGTCTGAATGGTCATTACGGTCTCATCAGCTATGGATTGAATCCATCGGTCATAAGATAGATTTAAAGTTTGCACATAGTCTGGGTCAATTGATCTCTCATAATTTCTCCCACGACTTTTTATCCTGCTAAGCAGGGTATCTGTCTCAGCTCTAAGATAAATGATGAGGTCTGGCTTTTTAAGGTAGGATGTCATAACTGAAAATAATCCCCTATAATTCTCCCAATCTCTGCTAGAGAGCTTCCCAAGTTGGTGCAGATTCCTCGCGAATATTTCCATATCTTCGTAAATGGTCCTATCTTGAATAACGCCAATTGAAGATCTTGACATTTTTTGATGCATTTGAAAACGCTTATGTAAGAAGTATATCTGGAGGTTAAAACCCCACCTTTTCATATCATCATAAAAATCATTTAGGTATGGATTGTCAGTGACTGATTCAAAATAAGGGGTCCATTGTAGGTTTTTAGATAATAATTTTGTAAATGTGGTCTTTCCTACTCCGATGTTACCTGCAAAGCCAATGAATGATGCATTTGTTTTTTGTTTATCTAACATTTTTTAAACTACTAAATTGAGCATAGAAAATTTGCAATTATAGACCATGAAAAATAAACAAAAAGTACTCTTTGTGTGTACCGGAAATAGTTGTCGCTCTCAGATTGCAGAGGGTCTATTACGAGATATGTCAGATGAGTCTTTTGATGTTTTTAGCGCTGGAAGCCACCCAAGTCGAGTGCACCCAAATGCAATTTCCGTAATGGATGAAATCGAGGTAGACATATCAGATCAGACCTCAGATGGGATAGAGCAATATCTTAATGCGGGAATAGATATTGTAATTACAGTATGTGATAATGCTAATCAAATTTGTCCAGTATTCCCTGAAGAAACTAAAAGGATTCATTGGAGCATAGATGACCCTTTTAGAGTATGGGATGCTAAAGAAGGTCATCTAAACAATTTCAGGTCAACAAGAGGTGAGTTAAAAATTCGGATAAAACAATTTATAAACGAAATGGAGTAAGCGTGATCAATAGATACATTCTCATATTCTCACTATTAACATCGCTCATGTATTCGGGTGAAATATCAGTTTCAATATCGGAAGAACTTGTAAATGATTACCTCGATCTAATTGGAAGCCATCAAATCCCAAAAGGGAAAAAAGGCGACCAAGCTATTTGGACCATTGAAGAGCCATATGTCACATTTGAGGAGGGGTCTGCTGAATTCAAAACAACTGTTTTTTATAAAAAAGGAAAAGTAAACATTAAGAAAGTTGTCAGAAAAAATATGTATGTTGAGTATAACTATGATGATAACATCATAAACCTAATGATTGAAGACCCATTTATAACTATGGAACGAAAAAATGAAGATTTTGGTAAAATAGATCTTAGTATTCTTTATCAAAAGGGATTGAAGTTCCAAGGGCCGCGGCCAAAGGTTGAAACAATCAAACTTAAGACAATAAAAGGAAGGATTCGAATTGATATGAACATAAAAAAATCAATGATCTATTTTGAGCCTGGTATTGTTCGCGTAGCCATTGACCTCGATTATAAATAAAACCATATACCATCATGCCAGATAAAAAATCTTATATCTTAGGTACAGATCAAGAAGAATTAAAGAGACTAAAAATTCAGCATGATGTTTGGAGATCAGAAACATTAAAAGGTTGGAGTCTAGCTGGATTTAAATCAGGAGACGTAATCTTAGATCTTGGATCAGGTCCTGGATATTGCACTCAAGAACTTGCAGAAATTGTTGGTACTTCTGGCAAAGTAATAGGAGTGGATCGATCTGAATCTTTTATCAATTATTTAGAACAAGAAAAAAATAAAAAGGGATTCAATATAGAACCGCTTTTATCGACGTTTGATGACCTTGAACTCGATTCTGAATCCTTAGATGGTATATACTGCAGATGGGCCTTGGCATGGATTCCAAATCCTAAAGAAATATTAACTAAACTAAAAGGCTTTCTCAAACCAGGTGGGCGGATGGTCATCCATGAATATTATTATTGGACTAGTCATCGTACTGAGCCGGAAAGACCCGCATTGAAAAAGGCAATTGGTGCAGCCTTGCAAAGCTTTAAAGAATCTGATTCNGAAATTGATGTTGGTAAACATCTGCATAAATGGTTTNACGATNTAAATATNAAGATNAACCATCATCGCTTGATGCCAAAACTCGCAACCCCCAANTCAAANGTTTGGAANTGGCCAAGNNCATTCTATGANAGNTATTTNCCCAGATTNGTNAAAATGGAAATTTTAACCNCGCAAGATGTAAAACATGCTTTTNATGANNTAGANGAACTAGAAAAATTGAATTATGCNACCCTNTGGTGTCCATTAATGATAGAGGTGATTGGAGAAAAATAGATGAAAATTGTATTTTCTAAATTACCNCNATCAGGATGGTGGTCTNAGGGCATACCAAAATACAANGATAATCCTGCGATGGTAGAGGGNGCNATCCCNAANATTNACCTTTTAAANAAAGAACGNAAGAANCTTATCNCNTCANTNGTGAATNCCGGNCACGANGTGATTGAACTAGATTTNCCAATTGAATTAGACCNGGNAGACCCAAAGCATGATTTCATCTTCATAAGAGATCCTTTNATATCAGATCAAAATGGATTGGTTGTGATNTTAAGAGCAGGTGNNCCTCAAAGAAGANTTGAAAATAANNTGATTAANAANTNTCTTGAACCCTTNGNNTTNAAAATNATNGNTATGCCTGATAAAAGCGGAATGAGNGCAGANGGNGGNGAATTCTATTTTTGCAAAAAAAANAATGTTCTTTTTAGTGGTCTACAAAGGAANACAACNAACGGCGTGCATTTTGTTGCAGATGCATTGAACGTTAGTAAGTTGATTATTTTAGAAGGGGANGGGTACCATCTAGATACATTCTTTACACCTGTANTTGATGTAAANCAAAATATTTCTGCCTTGGTAGNATGTACTTCGGTAATAACAANTGAATCAAAGAAAACACTTTATCAATTTGCAGATGATGAGAACATNCCGATTTTTGAAATTCCTCCNAAAGATGCNATTGGAACTNGAGAAANANTAGGNANCTTTGCTGCTAATGCACTTCCGNTACCNGGGNCACTGATACGCCCAAGTCAATTCTCAGATTCAAGCATTGATGAAAAATTAATGGATATGGGNATTAACGTNGTGATAAANCCTACCAGTCAGTTTCAATTAAGTGGTGGNTCTNTCCATTGNATNACTAATGAANTATAAATAAAAAAGGGGTGNAGACCACCCCTTTTCANCATTATNATATATATCTTAAAAGTTAAAATCCAAAACCTAATCGCATATTCAGTGTCCCAAAAGAACTAGNNCCTGGTACGACATCATCAACAAATGTATGCCTATATATCAAAAAGGTGTCAAGCATCAACAATTTGAATTGAAGACCTGTTTGAACATGGAATCCTGTAGCTTTTATAATGTTATCATCATCTTCCAAATAATCTTCTAAGTTATCTTTTAAATTATTAGGGTCTGCATTCAAGAGATCCCCACCAAGTAATTCTGTAACCATCTCAATATTGGCAATAGGAACCGTTCTGTGGGTGTTAATCCCTGCACCTGCATGTAATTGTGCTCCAGCGAGAAATGGTATGGAAAGTCCAACCACTTTTTTTCTGACTGTTGTGTAGGTGTTAAGGCTTACCCAAGCAAACTCTAGAGGAGGCATCTCGCCAAAAGCATTTTGAAACTCAATGTCATATAAATTCCCTTGTGTATTTGCCTCAAATTCAATATCAACAAATGGGATAAGATCAATATATGCATATCCTCCAAAGCCAAAAGACCCATCAAATGCGCCATTCATAAGGGTAACACCAGGGATGTCTGTCTTTGGATAAGAGGCATCAACACTGAATGAACCTTGTGAAAGATTTAATCCTAACCCGCCAATTGCAAATATGGAAGATGGAATTAAGCTAATTAACAAAATTGAAATTAATCTCTTCATTTTTATTCCTTATTTTATCTATTAAATAATTTTACTGAGTTTACTGTAAGTCTGATAATGAAACAAATCCCTCATTGTTAACCATTACTTGTCCTAAATAAATTGTAGCATATCAATCCATTCATGAAATTAAAACTTATACCAATCGCTTTGGCCATTACTGCCCCCGCATTCTCTCAAGATGTTCTCTGGCCTACTACGCTAGGTAAATATTTTTCTTCAAATTTTGGCGAGAACAGAGATGACCACTTTCACATGGGCGTCGATATAAAAACAAATGGTAAAATAGGAATGGAGGTCCTGGCAGTAGAAGATGGTTACATAAGCCGGATTCGATCTAATTATGAAGGATATGGGAAGGCGCTCTATCAGAGGACCAACTCGGGTCATGAGGTGGTCTATGGCCATTTGGAATCATTCACTCCCACCATGGAAAAGGTCTGGAGACTTCAACAAGCAAAACGTCGTAGCTACGTAGTTGATACACAATTCGCATCCAGGGAATTCCAGGTTAAAAAAGGTGACCTCTTNGGATATTCTGGGAATACAGGAAATTCTTTTGCNCCTCACATCCATTTTGANTATCGAGACAGTAAAAGTGTCCCCCTTAATCCATTGACNANGGCTTTCGAATTNGAAGATCAAATNAGNCCNGTGGCAAGAGAATTAGCNGTAGTGCCAATATCTCAAAGTGCCATGATNAATGCCAGNCCNNTNACCCAAACCTTTCCTCTNTNTAGGGATAAAAGTGGAATTTATCATTTTGCAGATACTATAAGCGTCTTTGGAGAATTTGNNTTTGCAATAAATGCTNTTGATAAACGNGAAGGNACCAATAACATATATCAATTTCATCGAATAGAGCTTATAGTNGACNNCNAGTTAGAGTTTGAACTTGATTACGAACGGATNCCATTCAAACAGGGNAAATTTGCCAAAACAATGATACAGTATGATNTGAAAAGAAAGAACCTNGGTGAATTCCAAAAACTATATAGACTTCCTGAACATAAAAGAACATCTGTTCATTCATCCGAGAACTCAGGAATATTGGGCTTAGCACCAGGAGTCCATTCCATAGAAATTCATATATTTGATGCCCACNGGAACAAGACAGTTGTAAAAGGTACAGTNGCAGCTACATTCCCAATGACACTTGANGCCAATGAAATATTTCGAGATAACAAGGTCATCATCCTTGCACTATCACCNAAAAGAGGAGGCCTTTCAATACGGGATGCNGTCATATACAGTTTTACAAAACATGGGTTTACCGATCAAAAAGTTGANATCATCCATTCAGAGCAAGTAAAAAAAGATCTGCATGTCACACTGCANTTAGCGTCAATNAGAGANAGAATTTTACAAGTAATTGGAATCAATCAACTGGGTGGCATGATAGATCCCTACCACTGGTCAGATCTAAAACCAAAGATCAGTGTTGTAGATGTGCGNCCAGACCTTAAAATATCCAATACTCAAAGAGGGTTATTCTTTCAAGTCGATATAGACCATTTTGTTCCTGCAAAAGCAACCATGAGGCTTGCAAATGATAATACTTTTATGTCTTATTCAATGAACCAAATCAGCCCCAACACTTTTTTGACAGAAAAACTATCACATAATGTAGTAAATAATATGACGTACATAGATATAGANCTACAGNATGGAGACCTTTCAAGAGAAACNCGTTTTAATCATCTCCTTCAATTCGTGAGNCCTGGAGAAGANTCTATTGCATTTTCAAATGATAGAGATTGCTCCATAAAGACCCANCCCAGCACTTTTTTCCAGGATGGTGTTATTTGGNTCGAACAAGTAAAAGAATTTGNAANGNTAAAAAGTGGNTTCCATATGTCTCCAGTGTACCAGCTNCAACCTTTTGATCTTGCTTTAAAGGGTANATTCCAAGTGGGTATACGTTATTCGCGAGACCTGGTAGAGCACTCTAATCTTGGTATCTATTATTACGACCCTAGATCTGAAAAATGGATTCATGCTAAAACAACCAACAATAGAAGAAAGCAAATATTAACAGCTGAACTTGATCGGCTGGATGCGGTAACGGTGATCCAAGACCTTGATTCTCCTAAGATCACAAGAACGTTCCCTGGTAATGGGGGTCAATATCACCTAGGAGATGTAGATAAAATAGAGATCAAAGTAGATGACCTTATTTCAGGGATTGCTCCGAATGAGGAATCATTTGATCTTCATTTCAATGATGATATTNTATACCCTGCTTATCAGCCAATAAAAAAAACAATTACGTATAATTTTGATAAACCTCTTCAAAAAGGACCTCATAAGATAGATTTCAAGGTTCAAGACCGCATGGGTAATGAATCAAACGAAACTATCTATTTTTCTATCTATTAGTGTTCTTTCCCTACAAAGACGATAATCCTAGAGTTCTTTTCCCATTCATCACATATTCAATAATTGCATTGAACATTTTAGTATTTTTATTGCAATTCTATTTTATGGGCAATAATAGTCAAATGGCTAAAGAATTAATTTACCGTTTTGGCTTTATCCCAAGTCAATTTAACCCCTTTGACCTGATCACATCCATGTTCATGCATGGCGGCCTTGGGCACATTATTGGGAATATGTGGTTTCTATACATTTTTGGTGATAACGTAGAGAGTATACTGGGGCATATAAGATATCTATATTTTTATATTTTCTGCGGTATTGGAGCTGCATTTGGACAATTTCTAATTGAACCAACCTCAACTGTCCCAATGGTTGGGGCTAGTGGAGCTATCGCTGGGGTACTTGGGGCATACATGATCAAATTTCCAAAAGCAAAGGTCCATGTATTTGCAGTGGTAATCTTTTTTATCACAACATTCATAGTGCCAGCACAAATAGTTCTTGGTCTCTGGTTTTTAATGCAACTTTCTAGTGGGCTTAGTAGCTTGGGCATAGATACTACGGGTGGGGTTGCATGGTTTGCTCACATTGGCGGTTTCATAGTTGGAATAGGATCATTAAAAACTTTTCAAACTTTTCATTTAAAAAAAATTGAATAAAAAGCTGATAAAGAAAGCCATAGAAATGCGTAGCCGGGCGTTCGCCCCTTACTCAAATTATAGAGTTGGGGCAGCTGTAGAAACAGAAACTGGAGAAATAATTGGTGGTTGTAATGTTGAATCCTCAAGTTATGGATTGACCTGCTGTGCAGAGAGAGTTGCCTTATTCAATGCAATAGCTAAAGGACATAAGAATTTCAAATCTTTGGCCGTTTCTACAGAAAATGGAGGAATGCCATGCGGAGCATGTAGACAAGTCATTTGGGATCTTTGTAAAAAAATTGAAATTCATATTTGCAATAAAAGAGGATGGTTAAAAACCATAAATTCATTAGAGCTCTTACCTGATGCATTTGATGAAAGCTTTCTGAAATGAAATCGGTCATTCTAGGAATCGCAGGCGGAACAGGTTCTGGAAAAACATTTATTGTCAATAACTTGTTAAGTTCATACACTTCAAATCACATCAATGCGATTAACCTAGATTCTTATTATAAAGACCTTAGTTATATGGACCATCGAGATAGAGCAAAACAAAACTTTGACCATCCCGATTCAATAGACATTGAGCTAATTATATCACATTTAAAACATATCTCTAATGGGAACGATATTGATATTCCAACCTATGATTTTTCAAATCATGTTAGACTTGAAACAACTACAACGATATCACAATCAAATGTAATTATTGTAGAAGGAATTTTTGCACTCCATTACATGCAACTACGTAAATTGTATACATTAAATGTATTTATAGAAACTTCAAAAGATATTCGCTTTCAAAGAAGGCTGAATCGAGATACAAAAGAAAGAGGAAGGACTATAGATTCAATAAAAGATCAATTTGAATCAACCGTCCTTCCAATGCATGAAAAATTTATAAGACCATCAAAACGATTTGCCGACCTAATCATAGATGGTGATAGCAACATCAAAAATATTATTAGAAGCATAAAAGAAAAANTTGATACTTACATGATATGACATTAACACCCATAAATTCTGGTTGGATAGAAGTGATTTGTGGAAGCATGTTCTCAGGNAAAACGGAAGAATTNATTCGTCGTTTACGAAGNGCNGAAATTGCTAAGCTNTCCATTTCCATCTTTAANCCTAAGATTGATTCTCGTTATGATNAAGGTCANATTGTTAGCCATAATAAGATAAAGATGATGTCTTTTNTGATCAATGANCCTAGAGATATNATANATGNATCAAAGNANNATGATGTAGTAGGGATNGATGAAACNCAATTNTTTGATAATTCAATAATAGAAATATGTAAAGAGTTGGCCTCNAATAAGAAACGTGTTATTGTTGCCGGACTAGATACAGATTATAGAGGNNTNCCATTTGGCCCCATGCCCCANATNATGTGTGAAGCTGAATACATTGATAAATTAAGAGCTATCTGTGTTATTTGCGGAAACCCCGCATCCTANAGTCAAAGAACATCTGANGATTCTGATCAGGTTGTAATTGGAGAACTTGATAAATACGAAGCAAGATGTAGAAATTGCTTCCAGCCACCTAAAGATAGTANTTGATGAGATTTACAGGNCTAATAGGTATTCTGGCACTTTTGGGAATTGCATATTTACTATCTAATAATCGNAAGGCAATAAAGCCTCGTACTGTTCTNTGGGGTTTAGGATTGCAATTATTATTTGCAATCATCATTCTAAAAATTCCTTTTGTGAAAAACCAGTTCTCTAGTATCGATGGAATCTTTAAAAAGTTAATTAGTTTTTCTGATGCCGGTAGTGATTTCCTTTTNACTTCATTNNTTCCTGATATAGGATACCATGCTGCAATGGTAAATTTTGCTTTTCGTGCNCTTCCTGTTATAATATTTTTTTCTAGTTTGATTGCAGTTACCTACCACTTTGGCATCATCCAACACATTGTGAAATGGGTTTCAAAGGTGATGGAACTAAGTATGAAAACAAGTGGCGCAGAAACACTAAGTATCTCTGCTAATATTTTTGTAGGNCAGACAGAGGCTCCTATATTGATACGTCCTTTNATAAACAACATGACAAAATCTGAACTGATGGCAGTAATGACAGGTGGTTTTGCAACAGCGGCAGGTTCAGTGCTTGCTCTTTACGTTCTATGGCTAAAATCCATCCCTGGGATTGCGGGTCATCTACTNGCAGCAAGTATCATGTCAGCTCCAGCAGCATTGGTNATGGCAAANATCATCTATCCTGAAACAGAACAANCGGATACATCAGGAAGAATAAAAGTAACTAGCCATAAACAAGCAGAAAATGTAATGGATGCATTAGGCCAAGGAGCAACAGATGGGCTAAAACTCGCCGCAAATGTTGGAGCAATGTTGCTAGCATTCGTATCCATGATAACCATGGTTAACTATTTACTAGTTTATTTTTTTTCTATCAACATGCAAGAAATNATGGGGGTTGTNTTCCAACCTTTAGCTTGGTCAATGGGTGTTCCTTGGAACGAAGCAAAAATATTAGGAACTTTGATGGGTGAAAAAATCGTTTTAACTGAACTCATNGCTTATTCTAATTTAAGTGAACTTATTTTAAATGATAAANTATCAGAACGAACNGCTATCATTGCTAGCTATGCTCTTTGTGGATTCTCAAACTTTGGTTCAATTGGAATACAATTAGGAGGTATCGGAGGCATGGCGCCAAACAGAAGAAAAGATCTTTCAACTATAGCATTCAAAGCAATGATAGGAGGAGCATTAGCTTCTTGGCTAACTGCAACCATTGCTGGATTTTTATTATNATGNGNATGAAGATAATATGAAGCTTTTGATTATGGGGCCACCTGGNGTTGGGAAAGGCACTCAAGCTAAGATTATAAAAGATAAACTCGGCATAGNTCATATNTCTACAGGNGAATTATTNCGTTATGAAATTGCNGAAAAAACAGATGTTGGNGCTGTAGCNNAAAANTATATNGACCAAGGGAAATTAGTCCCAGATGAATTTTTATTTGAGCTTGTTAGACACAGATTAAATGAACCTGACTGTACTAATGGCTATATACTAGATGGGTTCCCAAGAACNNTNCANCAAGCAACTGGTCTTGANATAATTATGGANGAATTTGANCAATTNNTAAATAACGCAATCAGTCTTTATGCAGATGAAGATGCTCTTGTAGAAAGACTTGTTAAACGTGGNGAAGATTCTGGAAGGAGCGATGATACNTCTANTATAATACGAAATCGTCAAAAGATNTATTGGCAACAAACTGCNCCGTTNTTAGACTTTTATAANGANCGAGAGCTTTTGAATAATATCAATGGCCTTGGAGANATAGAAGAAATAACANNTAGNATNCTAAAAGCAATTAAGTAANTATGCTCAAAGTAGGCTTAACAGGTGGTATTGGATCAGGTAAGAGCGCAGTNAGTTCTTTATNTGAAGAATGGGGAGCATTCATTTTTGATGCAGATGCTGTTGCAAAAGACATATTAAATAATGATTCAACTGCNCAGGGTGANATNATATCNGAGTTTGGNACAGATNTTTTANATAAAGATGGNNANATNGCAAAAGAGAAACTCTCAAGANTAGCATTNCAAGATGAAGATCATCAATTAAGATTNAATACNACCATCCATCCTTATGTATTTAGAAANATTGATTCTAGTTTTGATAAAATNTTGGAAAAGGGNGNGCATGATNTNTTNTGTGTTGATGCAGCNCTNATTTACGAATCNGGNGCAGATGCACANATGGATTATGTCATAGTTATNACAAGTCATCTAAGACTNCGCACTGAAAGAGTNATGGAGAGAGGNGGNCTAACAAGAGANGAGTTTTTACGGAGATTAGANTTACAATGGTCTGATGAGGATAAAATAAATATGGCAGATTATNTNATTCATAANAATGGNACTAAAAAAGACCTTATGAANGAATCTAAAAAAATATTTGATCTCNTAGGTTAGTNCCTCATNNCAAGCGGTTTATCAAGAATCTCTTTAATTAATATTGANCTTCTCAAAGACTTNCTNGAATTAAATAGNTCTTNTTTTAAATTAATCTTATCNNNCCATTTNTTCCCAAAATGCAATNCCTNCCTATCNGCAAGTTTAGAATGNTAGATATTATCCTCNAANTTATNAGTTTGATNNTCAAGCGATATTNGNTTATCTTCATCAATNATNTNNTNNTCTANTANTTCTTCAGNTTTTGTTTCCAANANNTCTTCCANCNNGTTATTATTTTCTTCTACTANAACTTCTTTTACCGCAGNACTNGATTGAGNGANNTTTGGGTTTTGTTCAAACAGNTCGTTTAATAACTGNTCAATATTATTTGATGAATCTTCTTTTTCAAATGCTTCCTCATTATCCCAGCTAGGATCAGACTCTATNATTTCACGGTTCTTATTTTGTTGACGTTTTTTCATAAAACCTGAAATAAGGTAAAGCAATAAAACTCCNAGCCACTCCATATCAAGCCTCCTCTTTTATGAGTANAAATAAAACTCCATTACANANNATNTCATTNAAGANAGGAANCCAAGAAAANGGATTCAAAACTTTNGGGANTCCAAAACGAAATAAATATGCGGGNCTTATGATCCAATTACTTTCCCGACTAGTCACATACCCGATATCNTTTATAATAGACCTCATNTTTGNAATTGAAATCCGNGTTTCTTTTGTGTCCAATANATATGNAATTTTCTTTTCTGAACAACCAATTAGTCTAAGATAAAAAACATAGATAANGTTGGGCAANAGGTGTAGNTATGGGAGCTTTCCTAAAAGTTTAGGGATAGTTTGTTGGTGACCAGCATATGGACAATATTTAGGAGGAAATGACATAAACAACTTTCCACCTGGCTTTAGCATAGCATATATATTCTCTAAGGCTAGCTTCTGGTTAGGTATATGCTCGATGACATCTCGAATAATTATTGTATCATATTCATCTCTTATNTCATTTTTATAAGTTTCAGGTTTACAAATATCTGCCTGAAAAAGATGAATTGATTTATCATCATTCAATAAAACAGCGTTCTTGTATCNTGCGTCNGATAACTCTAGCCCAGAACAAATNGCACCTTTNCNGTTATAAAACTTCATTAATCCTGCTTCAGCACAACCAATCTCTAGTATTCTATTTCCATTCACATCAGNATCACCAATATAATCAAAAAGAAANTTTTCTCCNTACCATTGCTGTTCATCATAGCAGCGTAAACAACGANNNGAGATTTGATNTAATNCATNGTTTGNGATTACANGATCCATGTGTAGTGTTTTTTATTTAGTAATNGAGCTAGTCGTTATTTCCTTCCACATTAGATTCGGTCCCAGTGTCTGCTATGGAATCTCTCATGGANGTATCTGACTTGATATTTTCCATTTTGTANTAATCCATGATACCCATATTNCCTTCTCTAAAGGCATGAGACATGGCCTTTGGTACTTCAGATTCTGCCTCGACAACCTTTGCTTTCATTTCTTGTGTCTTCGCTGTCATTTCTTGCTCTTCTGCTACTGCCATNGCTCTTCTAGTCTCTGCTTTTGCCTGTGCAACTCTTANATCGGCCTCTGCCTGATCNGCTTGNAGAGATGCACCAATATTTTTNCCCACATCTAGNTCTGCAATATCAATTGACAATATCTCAAATGCTGTCCCAGCATCAAGCCCCTTGTCCAATACTGCTCTTGATATATTATCGGGATTTTCTAATACTTTAGAATAATTAGTTGCAGAACCAATTGCAGAAACGATACCTTCTCCAACTCGAGCAATAATGGTATCATCCGTTGCACCTCCAACCAAGCCAGGAATATTTGTTCTTACTGTTACTCTTGCCCTTGCTTTTAACTCTATCCCATCTTTTGCAACTGCAGCTAAATAACCATCTTTAGGGGCATTAATCACTTTAGGATAAACCGAGGTTTGAACAGCTTCATTTACATCTCGACCTGCGAGATCGATTGCAGTTGCAGTTTCAAATGGCAATTTAATATTTGCTTTATCCGCAGCTATCAGAGCAGCAACAATATTTTGCACATTGCCCCCTGCAAGATAGTGAGTCTCTAACATATCAGTTGTAATGTGCGCTAACCCAGCCTTGTGNAAGTTTATGACACCATCCGTAACTAGCCTAGGTGANATTTTTCTCAGNCTCATACGAATCAGGTCAATAATACGAATTCTACCTACTCCTAAAGAAACAATCCCTTGTATCCACATTCCTACAGGTACAAAATAGAATATTGTAATGGTTACNAAAACTATGAANCCTAGTAAAAACATCTGTACTACTGGCATAATTATTCTCCTCTTTTTATTATAATTCTCTAACTATGACTCGATTACCATCCACGCTCAGGATAGTAACCTCTTTTCCCTTCTCAATAAATCCACCCTCACTCAAAACAAAAATTCTTTGATTATCAATATTAATCCATCCTGAAGGNTGAAGGTCTGTATCTGTAACGGCCAATTCCCCTTGCAAATCTTCCCAACCTTGAGAATTTGAAAANCCTTGATTCTTTTTTTGGGAACTAGGNGCTGTCAATTGTTCCCAAAACNTTGACCTTATCATTAATTTCCCNAGCAAAAGGATACCAATGATGGCGCCTACCANNCCAATTAAAAATCCATCCATTGCCTGCCCAAGGACNTCTTCNCCAACAGGCACTTCAGGTAAAAGCAAAAGATATAATCCNTATANCATAAAACCAATACCACCTATNCCAACAATGCCAAAACCTGGGATTACCAACATCTCNAGAAGTATTAAAGATANACCCACTAAAATAAANATCATGTCCGACATAGTTGCTANTTGAGCGATNTANGANACNCTNAGAGATAATATTAAACAGGTCAGACCAACAAATCCAGGNATACCCCAACCTGGACTTTGCAACTCNAATAAGATGCCTAAAAATCCAAANGTTGTAAGCAATGATGCTACNACTGGATTGGTCAGGAATCTCACAATACTTTCAGACCANTTCTCTGAACTCNCTGCTANTTCAAGNGACCCAAGAGAAAGTGTGTCCATTAATGATTCAATGGTCTCAGCCGTTCCATCAGCAATACCGTATTTAATTGCTTGTTCAGTTGTTAACGAGATTAGCTTGCCGTCTTTACGCCCCTCGATGTCATTTACAGATATAGAATCTCCATTAATTACCAAATGAGAAAAATTAAGCTCTTCATCCACCATACCTCTAGCTATTTCCTTATTCCTACCTCGCTTTTCNGCAGTNGAAGCCATTTCTTCTCGCATAAAACTAATGACCTTCTCACTTCCTTTTTTACCCGACATGTCAACAGCNGTTGCTGCNCCAATTAAACCNCCACCAGTCATGTATACTTTTTCACAGGATAATGAAATAAGTGCACCTGCAGAAATTGCTCTTCTATTTATNAATGCTATTGTAGTTATATCAGAACCTAAGATAGCATCTTTTATTTGAGTTGCTGCNTCAACACGGCCNCCAAAAGTATTGATATCAAANATAATNGCCNTTGCATTTTCTGATTCTGCTTTNTCTATCATCCTCTTAATAAAAGGAGGAAGACCAAGNTCAATNGTCCCTTCNATAGGNACCCTATAAACAACATCTGGGTACGANGNAGAAATAATTAATATTAGAAGTAGTAGCTTTTTCAAAATTCTTNAATCTTATTTATTATTANACAATAAACAGNNNAAATTTAGTTANAACAAAGTTGTAATTTTTNTATAAGATGAGNNTNNCTCACAAAGCCACATATTTNCTNTTGAACCTTTNTAAATCATGGTTATCATCTACTTCAAAAAGATCAAGNAGCAAGTTTGCGAGTCANATAGCAAGTTTATTGTTTTACAANCTAAAGTTTAGAAAAAGNNTAGCACGAAANAATATTAAAANTGCTTTCCCAGAGTGGTCAGAATTAAAANTTNATCTAACCTTAAAAAGAACATATTTATTTTTTTCCCAAAATTTTNTTGATNTAGTNTGCACCCCAAAATCCTGGGATGGAANCAGAATTACTGTTAATGGTGAAAAAGTACTTAATTCTGCCATAACTCAAGATAAAGGAGTTATNTTTATTTCAGGCCATTTTGGCTGTTGGGAGATTTTAGGAAAATGGTTNGGCGAATATGNAGATCTTTTNACAGGAGTTGCTTTAAGACAAAAGAANAGNGGTGCAAATCGATTTTTTCAAGAACAACGAGANATTCCAGGAACAAAACATATTTTTAAAAAAGAGCCTATTGAAAAAATGTATGATGTGNTAAATCAAAAAGGAATANTAGGATTAGTTAGCGATCAA
Organism: Fidelibacterota bacterium; assembly: GCA_002698235.1. Classification (GTDB taxonomy): domain Bacteria; phylum Fidelibacterota; class Marinisomatia; order Marinisomatales; family UBA1611; genus NZWG01. The sequence goes on from NZWG01000075.1 coordinate 51,183, forward strand.
GATGCNAANNNAAANGGAGTNTTTGTTAANTTTTTTNATACTCCAGCATCTACTCCAAAAGGAGCNGCGATGTTCCATATCCGAACNGCAGCCCCAATGGTAATTGGAGTATGTATCAGAAAATCNCNTTCTCAATANGAAATAAANATGTCAACTATTGATACATCAAAAAGAGACATTAAACAAATCACCCAAGCATATACAAGTATTCTTGAAAAACANATCANAGAATATCCAGAGCAATATTTTTGGTTTCATCGCAGATGGAAAACACAGCCCATGAAAANTNCTTGAACTATGTTNGAAANANTATCNATNCATAATAAANATGTTCTAANAAAAACCTGCNCNNTTCTTNAAAANGGTGGAATCATTGNTTACCCAACAGATACAATATATGGATTTGGNTGTGATGCNCTAAATGTGAATGCNATTAAAAGATTGAANTCNATAAAACANCGCANTACNCCNATGAGNGTACTATGCCNAAATATAGAAACCATGTTATCATGGACAACCCTACCAGATCATGAAAAAGTTAATGTAGAAAAAAAATTAAAATCTGAANCAACAATAATANTTCCTGTCAAAAGTAATATAGTATCTGAATTGGTGATGGGAAATGGAGATACTTTAGGGATTAGGATACCAAATCATAGTTTTTGCATTGACCTTGCGAGCCAATATTTTAATCCTATTACGACGACTAGTGTAAATCGATCAGGCAACAAACCACATTCAGATCCTCGAGAAATTGAGTTAGAGTTTTCAAATGAAATAGAACTCTGCATTGATGATGGAGTCATTAAAGGTAAAGGTTCTAAAATATATAAATATGAAAATAAATTTTGGAAGGTAATACGGTCATGAAATTTATTATTATCTTATTTTTAATCTCTTCATTTATCCAAGGTAACTCTCATTCCTTTAAAATAGGAGAGACTTTAAAATATGATGCATATTTTAGAGGAATCCACGCAGCAAATGCCAAACTAAAAGTCATTGGAAAAGAGAAAGTGAATAATTATATGACCTATCATGTGGAGTTCACTGCAAAATCAAAAGGAATGATAAATTATCTCTTCCCGATAAATGATAAAATAGATCTTTGGCTTAGTGAAGATTCTCTATTTACAATCAAAGAATCACTAAAAATCAGGGAGGGGAATTATAAAAAATCTAGAGAAACCATTTTTAACCCTAAATCTAATTTTGCTGTCTCAGGTCTTGATACTATAAACATCCCAAGAGGCACACATTCACCTTATTCATTATTTTATTTTTTCCGGAATAATGAAATTAATCAAATGGATAGTACCTTGAATACTATCCAAGGAAGAAAAATCGTACCTCTAAGTATTATAATTGAAGAAAATATTAAAACGGAAGTACCCGCTGGAAAGTTTTTATGTACAAGAGTAGAGCCTATTAAAACAAGTGATGAGACATTTAAGAATAAGTCCCAAATGTCAATATTGTTCTCAAAAGATAAAAATCGTTATCCAGTTAAGATTTGGCTCAATATGAAATATGGCTCGCTAGTATTAGAACTAAAAAGTATAACTAATTAAATAATCTCGTAATATCCTGAAATATAATTGTGACCATTAATAAAAGAAGAAATGCCATACCAATCTGCTGAATTGTAATTCTAGTTTTCAAGGTCAAAGGTCTTCTAATTAAAGACTCAACTAAATGAATAAAAATATGTCCTCCATCCAAACCTGGGATAGGTAATATATTTAAAAAAGCAAGATTAATACTTAATAAAGCCATGAAGGTGAGAAATGGTATAAAACCAGCTTCTGCTGTTTGTCCTGCAAGTTGGGCAATCATAATAGGCCCTCCAAAATCTTTCACTGTTGCTTCTCCAGAACCTAACATTCGAAGACTCTCAATGATCATTACAAAACTGCCTACAGTTCGCGACCAACCAGATAAAACCGCTTCATTTAACGTTAAACTCGAATATATTATTTCAGGATAAATACCCAAGACTCCTACTGTATCCATTCCACCGTTCACTGGTACAATGCTTGCAGTTGAAGTAATAATCTTCTTTATAATTTTTCCCTCTCGTTCAAGCACCAGCTCAATTTCTGAATCTGGTTTGGCTTTTACAAAAGTTGTTAATTCTTCCCAGGTCTGAATATTATTACCATCTAACTTTTTTATTATATCACCTGAAAGCATCCCCGCTGATTCTGCTGGCATATTTGCAATTGTTTCTCTTATTATTGGCTCATCTACAACTTCCGCAGAACCTTGATAATAAGCTAATGCAGAAAAAATAATAAATGCTAAAATGGTATTCATTATTACTCCAGCACTCAGTATCCAAATTTTTGCCCATAGTGGTTTGGACATGAACTCATTTTCCTCATAGGATATCTTCGTATCCATGCTTTCATCTATCATACCTGCCATTTTTACGTAGCCACCAAGTGGTAAAAGTGCAATTACATATTCAGTTCTAGAGCCAGATCTACCTGGACTTTTTATATGTTTTTCTATAATTGGTAGCCATTTGAAGGAACCTTCACTTCGCTTGAAAAAGAATATCCTCAGTAAGTAACCATTATCAATGGATTCAATAGTAAGAAATCTAGGAGGCATTCCAATAGAAAAACGTTCTACCTGAACACCAACAGATCTAGCCGCTATAAAATGTCCATATTCATGAATAGTTATCAAAACACCAAGTAACACAATAAATGCCCAAAGAGTAGTCATATGTACCTAATCTACAAAAAAAGTTGTTGTTTGTTCCACTATATCACAGATCATTGATCTTACCTTTTACCCACGTACTTAAACTCTTTATATCATCAAGTGTTGGGTCCTCTACCCAAGGATGTTCTTCAAGTATAACCTCATTTATTCTAGGTATATCTGTAAATGCTATTTTATCTTTCAAAAAAAGCTCTACTGTAGTGTCATTGGCTAAGTTTAATGCAGTTCCTGCTGTACCCAATAATTCCAAAGCCCTAAAGGCTAAAGGTATAGATGGAAATCTTTTAAAATCTGGTGGTTGAAAAGTAAGGTCTCCACAACTAAAGAAGTCTAACCTCTCCCAAGGTGCTGACATATGATTGGGATAAGTCAATGCATATTGTATGGGAACCTTCATATCCGGAACACCCATCTGAGCTTTAATTGCTCCATCATTCATTTCTATCATAGAATGAATGATCGATTGTGGATGTACAACAATATTTATATTATTCAAGTCAAAACCAAATAACCAATAAGCTTCGATAACCTCAAGTCCCTTATTCATCATTGTAGCGCTATCGACTGTTATCTTTTTTCCCATATCCCAGTTAGGATGATTCAATGCTTCATCAATCGAAATTTTCCCAAATGTAGATAACGGCCTCTCCCTAAATGGACCACCGCTACCTGTAAGAATAATTCTAGATATATCTTTGTAATCTTCACCAACCATACATTGCCAAATTGCTGAATGTTCACTATCAA
>NZWG01000076.1 GCA_002698235.1 Fidelibacterota bacterium
CGCTATGAAAAAAAATAAAACTAGAAACCGACTCATAATAATTATCCTGATATATATTTAAGATTTTCAATGTTAAAAGGAATGGGATCAACGTCGTACTTTTTGAGTAATTCTGAGGAGTCACAGACGCTTCCTTTCACCAAGTCATTTAGTTGATCTTTACCTGCTGGAAACCATGAAAAACGATCTAAAAGCCCTGCTACGGATGCAACAATGGGAAAAGGTGCAGGTGTCATAATTACCCTCCTACCTGTTGCTTTTGCAATAGAGGACACTATTTCATTCCACGTGACTTCCCTACTACCACCAATCTCAATTGTCTGATTGATTGTATCTTGATCTGTAAGGATTTTAATAAATAGTGATGCAACATCTTTAACGTGTATCATGCTCAAAGCATAGTTCCCAGCATCGAATGGGTTCAATCCAGTAAAGAAGGAAGGTGCTGGAAAGGGTAGGAATTTTGGATAGGGAAATAAGCTTAACATCAATTTATCAAGCATCATACAGAACTCTGGACGGTCACCTTCTCTCGGGTCGCCAAACAAACTAGAGGGTCTAATAATTGTCCAGTCTAAAGTAGTATTTTTAATTGCCTGTTCAGAAAGATGTTTGGCTTGCATGTATTTTGAACCAGTTGGGTCTGGATTAGCTCCAAGTGCACTCATTAATAAAAAACGTTTAATACCTTTTTGTTCCGCAATTGCTGCTACACGCTCAGAACCTCTAAATTGCAATCTCTCGTTAGTTAATCCTTTCTTTGGGAATTCTCTTATCAAGGCAATCAAGTATATGACTGCATCGCACTCTTCAAGGGCATTTTTAATAGCAACTTCATCATCAATGTCTCCTGCAACAATTTCACACTTTTCTGGTTGCATTACCTTATGCTCTGAACCATTCCTTACAAGAAGTCTTGGAGTATGACCATTTTTTATTAATTCATCTGTTATGTAAGAACCAACGTAGCCGGTCCCACCAATTAGAGCAACTTTCATTATTTTGTCTCCGTTTTTAATATATATTTTTCAAGAGTTAAATATGATACTGGTACCAAAAGAAGGGTAATTGCAGTGGCAAAAAGTACCCCAAAGGATAATGAAACAGCCATTGGAATCATAAATTTTGCCTGAGTACTTTTTTCTAATATAAGCGGAATAAGCCCAACAAAAGTTGTCAATGATGTGAGGAAGATGGGCCTGAATCTTCTAGGGCCTGCTTCTAAGACAGCATTTGTAATGCTATTTCCTTCTGAACGGTACCGATTTATAAAGTCCACCATAACCAAACTATCATTAACGACAACACCTGTCAGTGCCACGATACCCATCATTGAAAGTACAGATAAATTTAGTCCTAAGAAAATATGGCCTAAAACTGCACCAGTGATTCCAAAAGGAATAGATGACATGACAACCAGAGGTTGAAAATATGATTTAAATGGAATTGCAAGAAGCATATAAACAACTATCATTGCAAGTAAAAAGTTTTTCCCTAGTGAGCGAAGGTTGTCTCCCTGTTCTTGCTGCTCGCCCTCTAATGAATAGGCTACCGAGTTGTATTTTTGAAGAATTTTGGGTAAAACTGATGTCATAATCGTAGCAATCACTTCATTGCCATTGGTAANTGANANATCAACATTTGCNGTTACATTNATNGATCGTTTTCTATTTTTTCTTTCGATTGATGCAAGACCTTCACCAATCTCTAANTGAGCAATTTGTCTNACTGGNATNGTTGAACCAGTTGGAGTAAGAATCATCATGTTTTCAAGNTCTGANATAGACGATCTNTCATCTTCAGGATANTGAAGAATAACTTTCAATTCATTTCTACCTCTNTGTACNGTTTGTACCTCCAAACCATAAAAAGCCTGTCTTACCTGGGAAGCGACCATCATCATACTCACACCATAATTCTTTGCGGCCGGAAGAAGGTTTATTGAAATCTCTTCTTTACCGATATTGTAAGTATCGCTNACATCAAAAACTCCTGGAAATCTNACTAANTGAGTTTTTAACTCATTTTTTGCTNANATNAGATCNTCCATGTATTTGCTNGAGAGCTGAATATTTATTGGNTCTCCTGCAGAAAANAGATCAGACTTGAATGATAATTCCTTAACACCAGGGACATCAGGCATTATGCTTCTCCATTTTCGTACTACTTCTTCTGTACTAATTGTTCTATTCTCCGATGGAGCCAATTCAAGTGCAACTTCTGCCATGTTAGGACCTACAAAAAGAGCATCTAAATTCCCAGGACCACGAGAAGTTTTAGTAAGCATTGGTAAATATCCAATTGTGGATAGCCTATTCCTTATAATAGATTGATCAGGAAATTCCTCCTCTAATTGAGATTGTAAGATAGTGGCTGCTTGTTCCAGTTTTTCATATCCCTCGCGTGTGACATCTATAGGAGTTCCAGATGGATATTCGATAGTCGCAATTGCGAGATCGTCCTCAACAGCAGGAAAAAATGAGAACTTTAATATGCCACTCAACATTATGCCTATTGTGAGTACAAATATTCCTGCTGCAAAAGAAAGTGCTGAGAAGGGATTTGTGACAGCTTTTAAAAGCACTGGTTTGTAAATATAATGAGTGACATACGAAAGTCCACTTACAATCCTTNCTTGTATCAAATCCCATTTATTTGAGATGTATAAAAGTATTTGATTTTTTGGCTCATCGTCACTGCTATGAGCAAGGTGTGCAGGCAAAATAGTTAAACTTTCAATGAGTGACCATATTAAAACTGATATAACTACGAGTGGAAAGATACGCCATATACCACCTATATCACCTTCAACAGAGAGCATTGGTGAGAATGTAACCATTGTTGTCAAAACTGCAAAAAATACTGGCGTTGCAACCTGCAATGCCCCTTTTACTGCAGCATCTACTGGATCCATCCCACGTTCTTTGAAAAGCGCAATATTTTCTCCCACGACAATTGCATCATCTACAACAATCCCCAAGACCAAAATAAAAGTAAATAATGATAACATATTAATAGATATGTCCAATGGGCCAAATAACCAAAAACCACCCATAAAAGAGATTGGAATACCTAAAGAAACCCAGAAGGCTAATTTTGGTTTTAAAAATAATGCTAAAACAATGATTACCAATATAAGTCCCTGCTGAGCATTTCTAACAATAGTTTCAATTCGACCACTAAGGATTCTAGCTTCATCATCCCAGGCGGTTACTTTTACAGTCCTCGGTAATTCCACGTTCTTATCTTTCACATACCCTCTTACAGCAGCAGATACATCCAAAGCATTTTGATTGCCTACTCGAAATACCGTTATAAGATTTGCCTTGTCTCCATTAAACTGAAAATCCATTTCAAACTTATCCGAAAAAGTATCGGTTATATGACTAATGTCACCAAGGTAGACTATGGATCCATTTGAGTTTATAATCAATGGGATTTTCGAAAAATCAGATATGGTATAGCCCTGACTATTGGACCTGATAAGAATCTCGCCGTCTTCAGTTTTTATGCTCCCGCTTGGCATGTTGAGAGACCATTCGCTGATTGATCGAGCAATTTGCTGGAATGACAGATTATATTTCCTTAATGAACTCTCTCGGATGTTAATTTTAATTTCATTTTCTAGATCAGCTACTATAGAGGTGAGTGTAATATCTGAAAGGTTCTCAATCTCATCTTTGATTTCTTCTGTTAGTTTATTGAGGGAATCATCATCCAAGTCACCATGCACAGCTACGGAGATGACTGGATTTGCTCCAGCAATTTTTCGACATATAGGCTTTTCAATATTCTCTGGAAAAGTATCAATAGCATCAACCTCAGCTTTGATTTTATCAAGCATCTCACTTGGGTCTTCACCAGATATGATCTCTATATTCACACTACCGACATTTTCAGATGCGTTTGATGTTATTTTTTTAACACCATCTAAACCTTGTAACCGTTCTTCGATCTTGATACAAATTGCTTCTTCAACATCTGATGGGGTCGCGCCTGGATAGACTGCAGAAACATTTATTATGTTAAGATCAATTTCTGGAAATACTTCCATTTTTAACATTGGAATAGTGGTTGCACCTGTAACAATGATCAATATCATTAACAGATTTGAGACAACCTTATTATTTACAAACCAACGAATTAAATTTTCCATATTTATCAATTAATACTATAGGTTACTTTTTGACCATTGATCAGTGAGGAAAGTCTTGAAAGTAATAATCGATCACCCGGTTCAATACCTTCATTAACTAGTGCATATTCATTCTCATATCGCAATACATTTACAGGTCTATTCATTAATTCTCTATTTGAGTCGACAACCCATAGAGATTGATTTCTGATATTATTTCTAGGGATGACATAGACATTATTGATCTTCATACCCGAAATTATTGCCTGTGCGTATTGACCAACGAGCACAAGATTATCTGATACACCGNCNTTCATGCCAACACTGGCAACGATGGATAACATTCTGGTTTTTGAATCGACTTCTGCTTCTGCCCTTATTACTTTACCATTGACAATGTGTCCACTTAAGTTTATTGACACCTCTAATTGTCCTTCATCTGGTATTTGAAGACCATTGAAGTCTAAACCAGTAAAATTAACATCTTGATCAGCAATGGGTAGTTGAATTTCAAAATAATCCGTTGAATAGATACTTCCAAGCATAGTCCCAGGAAACGCTGTTGAGCCAATATCAGTACTTTTAGAGCGAACTCTTCCATTAAATGGAGCAATAAATGTTGCTCTATCTAAGTCTCTTTTTGCCCTCTCAAGGTTGGCTCTTGCAGCCTCTAAAGTAGCTTTTGCCTGAGCAAGCTGTGGTTTCCGAAGTGCAAGTGCACTTCCAGCCCCACCTCCAACTCTGCTCCATTCCTTTGAAGCAAGATCTGACTCAGCCTTTTCTCTCTCTAGGTTTACTTCAGCATTTAGGACATTTGCCTCTGCGGTTATGAGTGCAAGCTCATAGTCTCTTTGATCGAGTTTAATTAAGGTATCACCCTGACTAAAACTAGAGCCTTCCTCCATTTTTTCAGATACCCATTCAACTCTTGCATTTAATTGAGATAATANATTCAATTCAGACTTAGGTCTTATNAAACCTTGNGATGATATTTGAGCANTTACTGTCTGAGGNAGTAACATCATTGTGTTCACNTATGGGAGNTTNATCTTTTTTTCTTTTACCTCAGCAGATGGTTTATTAAAAATCATTAAAAGAGCCAANAGGATTGANACTAGTAAAAATCCAGGCCCAAAATATTTTTTCATTTTCTTTTCCATATTATTTTTTTTCTAATTCTCCACCCATTGCCAGTATTAAAGANAATCTGTTTTCTATTGATAGCCTGCGAATNGTAAGCTGNTGTGAACGAATTGTATTGTATTGCCGTTGACTATTCAAGACTGATTCAAGNGGGGTGACTCCTTTATCATANCTCTCTTTAGACAANTCATANGCATCTTTTGACTGTTTNACGGCCATATTTANTGCTTCNTTTTGTATNTGNAGAGATTCACTCTGATCNAGGAATTGCTCTATCTCAGAAAACGCTTTTAAAATACCTTTTATTAACTCTTGTTTGGAATTCTCATAATTAGCTTCTTGTATTTTTTTGATCGACCTTAAACGACCNCCATTGAATANTGGTGCAGTTACACTCATACCAAGGTTCCAGANACCNTAATCTTCATCAAATATTTTCTCAATTTCTTGNGTAGAGGTNCCNGCAGAGCCATTTATGGTNATTCCTGGCAANANATCTCTTTTAGATTGTGCAACACGGTGACCNGCTGACTCCATTTTTAATACAAGACTTCTAATGTCAGGTCGNCTCTTNATNACCGAAGCAGGCATACCAGTGGGTANAGCGGGAAGAATTNTTGGAAGAGATGATTTNTTAATGAATGTNCCTGAGGGATAATCACCAGTCAATGTCTCNATCTGCCTGTTCAATGACTTTAAAATATTCTTGCTATTCTCAATCGAGACTATNGATGTTGCAACTGAAGTTTCAGCTAGNCGGTANTCTAGGCTAGGTCGTAAACCTTTTTCATATCTNTCTTTAACAAGNTCTCTTATNNCTNTAANACTATTNTAAGATTCNNGGGAAAGTTCTAATTGCGATGCNGCCTCTTTAGCNCTAAAATATAATTGAGTGGCTCTAATTAGAATTGAAAACTGAAGATAGGAAAGATCATGGGCTGCAGATTCGTAATCTTTATACGCTGCTTTGCGACTATTCATCAGTCTTCCCCAAATATCTACCTCCCACTGTAAGTTTACACCGAGACCAAAATTTTTATTACCAAAAGTTAATATCCCTCCCGAAGATTGCTCACTACCCCCTGTAGAGTCACTTGATAAATTTTCATTAAAAAAAGAATCAGAAAATCCAAAACCCGATAGATTTTGAACATTGGTATCTGCTCTTGAAGAGATGTTTACAGATGGGAAAATAGATGCACCTCCCAATCTGGCATTTTGGATTGCTACTTCTTGGTTTTGGATAAGTGTTTTTATATCTGGACTTTTCGTTTTCAAATCAATTATAAAACTATCAAGCTTGGGATCATTAAACGTAGACCACCAATCTCCAGATACTTTTTCGATTGGAGGAAAAAGTGCATTCCAACTTTCAGGAATTGACATGCCTAAATCTTCAACGCGTACTTGTTGCTTACCTGCGCATCCCTTAAATGAGATAGGCATTATACATATGATGAGTAGAAAAAATCGATTTAAAGTTTGATGTTTACTTTGCATCAGTTAAATTTTCTAAAATTTTAGATAATACAACTTTAAAAGTCTCTATATCTTTGTTAGAGATGTCTTTTCTTACCTCTTCTCTAGTTTTCTCCATAATGGGTAGAACATCAAAAAATAATTGTTTGCCAGCATTTGTAAGTACTACTCGTTTGATTCTGTGGTCAATTTGGTCCTCAACTCTAACAACAAGATTCTTTTGCTCAAGAGCATCAATTATTCTGGTAATATTCGTTTTATCCTTAAGACACATTTCACCCAGCTCTTTTTGAGAAGCAGATTCAAGTTGCCATATGGGACCCAAGACCATCCACTGATCTAATGAAATATCTTGACCGGAATCTGTTGCATTCTGAACAAACCTTTTTGTCATAGCACGTTGAGCTGAGTTTATCAACATACCCATGTTCATGTGAAATTTGAGAGAAGCTTCCTCCGTCATAGGCAAAATTAAATATACTATAGTTGCATATGCAACTATTTAGAACGTTATGAGCGTTTATATTTTAGATTATATGTAATGTTCTCGATTTTAGTTATAAATGAAACTTTATTTCATAATAAAAAGAACATCTTTTTAAATACAGTTCAGAGAAGTTTCTTTTTAATAACACAGTCTAGAGTTTAATCATTTCCATTTTGTTCTCATTGATGGTTTGATTATCACAAGACACATGGTAGACATTGGAATCAGGATAGAATTGTAGTGATCTGTAGTACTTACCATTTTTAAAATGCACTGCTGCGCCCCCATCAATTGCATAGCCAGGCATGGAACTACCTTTTTTTAGCATTCCATGCACGCTCGGTCTACGGTCTTTTTCTTCCTGGTAATGAGGGCAGGCCATTCCATCAAGAAATCCAAGACATTCCATTGTATTTAGATTACTCGCCCAGGAGTCTGTGATTCCTTGGGAAAACCAACAAATTGCGCCTGCGCTAACTCCGCATAGAACTTTCCCATTTTGATAAGCCTTTTTGAGTAGTCCATCAAATTTCCATTCACGCCAAACAGCCAGCATACTTTTTGTATTACCTCCTCCAACATAAATAATATCAGCTTGGTTGATTATACTATCCAACCTAGGAGTTCTTTGAAAAAAGTTTATATGAGAAGGCGAACACTTTAATTTACTAAAGCACGAATAAAAGTTTACAATATACCCTTTATCCTCAGCGCTTGCAGTTGGTATAAATACAATATTTGGAATCTTACTATCTGATTGACTAAGAATATAATTTTCGATCTTATTATGTTTTGGATTTCTTCCAAAGCCCCCTCCTCCAATTGCTATGATCTGGCCTAGTTCTCCCATTTTATCTTTTTCTATTCCTTAAAGTAGATTCGATGAACATTTGGTTTCTGAATGTATCTAATTGAAGAAATTTTCCCTCAAGAGTTGACATTACCGTTTCTCCTCTTTTTAAGTTTATATGAATTTCTGAAACTAGATTTTGAATTTCAATTTCACCACCGAGTAAGGTAAACATTGAATATGAGAGATTCTCAAATATCATATCGCTTCTATACTCAACCATAAAGTGTGCATTGGATGCAATTGCGGTTGAAGATGGCGCATCAAGTCTGAAGCTCTGATTATGATTCCCTTCCATTTGTACAATCAACTTTCCACCGAAAAGAACGATATTGGGCTGCAATTCTGAATTACTATTACTATCGAAAACTTTAACTATTGTATTGCCATGGATATCGACGCTTGTTTTATCTCCAAAAAACATAAAAGATAAGAACCCATTTTCATTCAATATTATCTTATCTCCATCATAAATTGAGTCTCCTTTACGCAGGTGTCCATTTCTAACAGGCCCTTGTCTTAAAACCTGACCTTCCATTTCAGTGCATATTGCAACACTCTTAGAGCTTGGGTAGGAAAAAGTAGTACATGTTAAAAAGAGCAATAAGTGTCTCATTGTATGGTCATATCTATTGTTTACTTATTAGATTAGATGACAAAATTATGATTTTATAACCTTTGAAAGAATGAAATAAATCTTGTAATTTCAACTAAGTGGATTAGAAGGAAGACAAATTTTTTTATTTTTTTGACGATCTTGACACGAATTATATCACCCTCTGAATTGGGCCAAAATTTTCCCTCCTTCGATAATCCTTATTAAACAATATATAGACTAGACTACGCTTCAGTAATGAAATATCCGTACGGATTTCATCTATTGAACATTTGGATTCTAGTTTTATTAAAACGTAAGGTTAAAGATGAATAAAGAGATCTTTATCAATGAGAGTATGGGTGAAACCCGTATTGCCATTCAAGAAAACAATCAGCTTGTAGAGGTATACGTTGAAAAACAAGACAACCACAGAATGGTTGGTAATGTATACAAAGGCAAAGTTGAGAATGTATTGCCTGGAATGCAGGCTGCATTTGTGGATATAGGATATGACCTAAATGCTTTTTTACCATTTTCTGAAATTGGGTCTGATGAATATATTATTGAAGATAATGGAGGAAAAAATAGCAAAAATAATAAAAACTTCAGATATGACAACATTGAGGTTGACCTAAAGAAAGATCAGGAGATATATGTTCAAGTGATCAAAGAACCTTTTGCGGGAAAGGGTCCTCGAGTCACAACTGAAGTGGCATTACCTGGAAGATTGTTGGTCTTGGTCCCCAATGCAAATTATATAGGAATATCAAAAAAGATTTGGGATAAGTTTGAGCGTAGAAGACTAAAAAAAATAGCCCAACGATTAAGAGTCGAAAATATCGGTGTAATTATTAGAACAGTTGCTGAAGGTAAATCTGAACAGCATATAGAAAATGACTACAATCAATTAATTGATAATTGGAATAAAATTCAGAACAAGGCCGATCATGAAAATGCTCCTGCCATTGTCTATGAAGATCTAGAAACAGCATCTAGTGTGGTCCGTGACCTTTTAACACCAGACGTTGAAAAGATAATCATTGATTCAAAACGTCTATTTAAGAAAACCCAAAAATACTTGGAGGACGTTTCACCTAGTCTACTCGACCGTCTAGAGCTCTATAAACTAAAATCACCATTATTTGAGAGTTTTGGAATTGAATCAGAAATAGAAAAGCTGATGAGACCAAAGGCATGGCTGAAAAGTGGAGCCTACCTAATTATCGAAAAAACAGAGGCAATGGTTGTTGTTGACGTTAATAGTGGAAGATTTGTTGGTAAAAAACTGCATGAAGAAAATTCACTTAAAATCAATCTTGAAGCAGCCAGAGAGGTCGCACGTCAATTAAGACTTCGAGATCTTTCTGGATTGATTGTTATTGATTTTATCGATATGAAATTTCAAGACAACCAAAAAAAGGTTTATCATGAGTTAAGGAAAGAATTAAAAAGAGATCGCGCAAAGGTTGCAGTCGCCCCAATCACAGAATTTGGTCTCTTAGAAATGACAAGGCAAAGGATTCGTGTTAGTCTGCTTGATTCAATGAGTGAAGAATGTCCAGCTTGTCATGGATCAGGCAGGATAATATCTCAAGAGACTCTTGTCACTAGAATTGACCACTGGCTTCGTAGGTATAAAAGCAAACACCGGTCACTGAGACTTCAACTTGAGCTACATCCTGAAAATGCTCAATACCTTAGCGGAGAAAAAAAACATATTTTACGGGGTCTAATGTGGCAAAATTTTGTTCACCTCAAAATAATTGAGAACATAGAATTAGGTCAAGATGAATTTCGATTTTTGAGGACAAAGGACGGTAAAGACGTCACAGATGAAATGAATCTTGAAAAGGATAAATCGAAATAGTATATTCGCCGGCTTTTTAGAGGAAAAATATGTACGCAATCATAAATATATCAGGAAAACAGTTTAAGGCCATTGAAGGGTCAAAAGTCCGTGTACCAAAACAGGTTGGCGAACAAGGCTCAACGTTAACATTTAGCGATGTACTCCTTCTCAATGATGGTACAAATACACAAATTGGAAACCCAATGCTGTCTGGAGTAGCTGTTACTGCTACGGTGCTCGACCACGGTCGAGACAAAAAGATACTAGTCTATAAGAAGAAGAGACGAAAAGGGTATCAAAGGAAAAATGGACATCGCCAGTGGTATACAGAAATTGAATTTCAAAAGATCACTGCATCTACTTCAAAGAAAACAAAAACTTCTCCTAAAAAAGAAGTTTCTACAGCAAAAGAATCAGCACAGGAAGAGGAATAGATTATGGCACATAAGAAAGGGCAAGGAAGTTCCAGAAATGGTCGCGATTCAAATCCCAGTTACCTTGGATTAAAAGTAGCTGATGGGCAATCAATACTAGCTGGTACGATCATTCTTAAACAGCGCGGAACAAGAGTTCATCCAGGAATGAATGTTAAACGCGCAAATGATGATTCACTATTTGCAACTGCAGATGGGATAGTTCGTTTTGCTAGGAAAGGACGTGATCGAAAAATTGTCACAGTGGCTACAGATTAAATAACACATGGGCCGTAAAAAAATCACATTAATCGGTGGTGGCCAAATAGGCGGTAATCTTGCACTGATTGCTGCCCAAAAAGAATTAGGCGATGTAGTCTTATTTGATATACCTAAGGCAGAGGGAATGGTTAAAGGAAAAGCACTCGACCTAATGCAACTCCGCCCGCATGATGGGTATGACTCTAATATTATTGGAACATCGGACTGGAATGATACAAAAGATACTGATGTTTTTATCATAACAGCTGGGATACCAAGAAAGCCCGGTATGGACCGAGAAGATCTTCTTGGTATAAACCTAGGCATAATGAAAGATGTCGCAAATAACATTAAGGAACAGGCTCCTAATGCATTTGTAATTGTTATCTCAAACCCATTGGATGCAATGGTCTATGCATTTTATAAAGTATCAGGTTTCCCAAAGAATCAGGTGGTTGGAATGGCTGGTGCTTTAGACAGTGCGCGCTTTCGGACGTTCATTGCAATGGAAACTGGTTTTTCTGTTCAAGATGTTACATGCATGGTACTTGGTGGACATGGGGATACCATGGTACCCATCTCAAGACTCGCAACAGTCGGAGGTGTTCCTGTATCTGATCTTATTAAACCTGCTAGACTTAAAGAAATTGAAGATAGAACACGAGTTGCTGGTGGTGAAATAGTGAAATTATTTGGCAACGGATCTGCATTTTATGCTCCAGCTCAATCTGCAATAGAGATGGCTGAATCATATATACGAGATAAAAAGCGTGTCATACCTTGTGCCTCTCTTTGTGAGGGTGAATTTGGAGTCAATGGCTATTTCATCGGAGTTCCAACAGTCATTGGATCAAATGGAGTTGAAAAGATTCTTGAGTTTACCCTTACCAATGATGAAAAAGACGAACTAAACAGCACCCTAGAAGCCGTAAAGAAAACAGTATCTGAGACTGGTTTATAATTTCTACTACTGAATCTTTAAAAAGCTCCTATTAAGGAGCTTTTTTTTTATGTTAAAAGTTTAATTTTTGATATAGTCCATGTTATTAAAAAAGATATACATATGTTTCATTGCCTGCATGGTAATCAATGCAGAGGGAAAAAACAAAACTGATAGTATAAAGTATAATNGCCGCTCAANGACTAGAGTAGTTCAAACATACCGATTTGATGANTTACCTGATGATGGGTCTTATACNATTAAAGTTGATAATATTTCAACNAATGTTNGNNTAGTAAGCCATGAAGGTTCTGGAGCAAAAATAACCATAAAAAATATNNCAAGTGGAATANCTGAGAAAGAAGCTAAAAAATTGTACGAACTTTCAAAAGTAGTGATCAAAGACTTTAAAGATCAGGAGATTATCCAAATTATTGGAGCGCATGATAAATCACATGATTTGAAAATTGAAAATTTTATTGAAATGGATCTACCAAAGAATATCAACTTAGNAATCAGCTTACTTGGTGGTGATATTTCTCTTAATGATATTCAGGGAGAGTCAATGCTAGAAACTCTTGGTGGAGACATTAAGATTATTAATCATAAAGGAAGAATCGAAACAAAAACAAATGGTGGTGATATTGAAACCGAAATGATCAATGGAACTTTGAAAGCACATTCGTTTGGTGGTAGAATAAACATATTAAGGTCAAAGGGCAACCTCTCGTCCTCTTCAATTGGAGGAGATATTAGGATGGAGACCTTGCATGGGATAATAGACTCTCAAACAAGTGGAGGATNTATCAACATGAAAGATATAACTGCAACAGAAATCAACTGTAAATCTTCAGGCGGCACGATTAATTGCAATAAGATATCAGGCAACATTAAAATAAAAAATGCAGGGGAAGGAATATATATAAAAGACGCCAATGGAAATCTAGATATTCATTCTGATGGAGGTGATATAATAGTTGATGAATTAAATGGCTCTTTAAAATGCGAAGCATCAATTGGTGATATTATTTTAGATAATATTTCAGGAAAAGTAGAGAGTTTGAACTCTAATGGAGATATTCGATTAAACCTTATCTATGATTCTTCGATTGATGGCCTTGGCATAGACTTAGTGACTCATTCAGGCGATGTAAGCTTATCTATACCTAAAGATCTGCCAATTAATATCAAAAGCACCATATATCAATCTTTTTCTGAAAAAGACCTCAATTCTGAAATGCCAATGGATATATCAATACTACACGATAAGGTGGTTGGATTTAGAAAAATAAGAGCTGGCACAATCCCAATCAATCTTGAAGCCCATCGAGGCATCATCACAATAAAAGAAAACTAATTTTCTTGCTTACCCATCTTCTCTTATATTTTTTTCTATATTTCTTTTCAATCCAGAATATTTTGTTCTCTTCGCTGCAGATTTCTTAAATATTTTACGGAAATCCTCCTCATTAATATTATCCCAATCTATATTTTCAAAATTTAATATTTCTTCACGAATTTGGAATTCTTGTTTATCTGTTTGCTTAGAAAACTTTTCATTCCAAGGACAAACTTCCTGGCAAATATCACATCCGTAGATCCATCCATCTAAATCTTCTTGATCATTTTTAAATGGCCCTCGGTGTTCAATTGATAGATAGGAAATACATTTCCTGGCATCGATCTGATACTCATTCAATGCTTGTGTCGGGCATGCTTCAATGCAAGCAACACACGTACCGCATAGATCTTCATCAAATAATTTATCATATTCTAGGTCTTGATCTAAAATTAATTCTCCAAGGAATAACCAACTCCCATAATCTCTTGATATTAAATTGGTATGTTTTCCTATCCAACCCAGACCTGCTCTTTGCGCCCATACCTTATCCATCACTGGTGATGTATCTACACATACAATGCCATTAGCTTTAGGATATTTATCCTTGATCCAATTTAATAGAATAAAAAGTTGTTTTTTCAAGACAAGATGGTAGTCATCCCCCCATGCATAATTAGAAAATTTATAGTCGGATCTAATGTCAACTTGGCTCTTGCCAGTGTAGTAATTCATTCCAACTGAAATAACTGATCTGGCTTCGGGGAAATAGGTTTTTATATCACCGCGTTCATCTTTCCTTTTTTCCATCCATTTCATGTCTGCATGGTTTCCTTTTTTTAACCATTCTTCGAGATTTTTTTTCTCAAAGCCAGTCTTACTGGCTTGAGTTATCCCTACTTTTTGAAAGCCCAACTCAATTGCCTTTTTCTTTATAGATTTAGACGNAATTTTCATNAATAGAATTTAATATTTAATATGACANCTAATAGATTTGAAAAAATCAAGACCATTTTAAATANGCGTCANCCCGACNTTACAGTNGTGCTAGATAATATTCATAAACCACATAATATTGCNGCTATTTTGAGATCATGCGATGCANTTGGGGTTGGCAAAATACATGCAAAATCAAAAANTTCTCAAATTGGATTAAATCTGAAGGCAGCCAGNGGATCTAANCACTGGGTNGATGTAAATGTGCATAATAACCTNTCNGAATTATTTCAATCGATTGNANAGGATAATNANACTATTTGTGCTGCAAACAATAGTNNAAATGCNATTGATTTTCGTGATGTAGACTACACACNTCCAACTGCAATTATTCTTGGCGCAGAATTAGATGGAGTATCTAAAGATTCAATCTCTTTTGCAAACCAAGAGATTAAAATCCCTATGAATGGAATGGTAGAGAGTTTAAATGTTTCNGTTGCCAATGCNGTAATACTCTATGAAATACAACGACAAAGAAAAGAAGCTGGNCTNTATGAGTCNAAAAGACTTAAGAANNATGACTACNATANATTACTNTTTGAATTNTCNTATCCAGAAGTTGCAAANATANTNAAAAAAGAAGGNNNNCCTTATCCTGNANTAGATNCAACAGGACAAATAATATCCTNATCANTTATTNTTTTAAAAGGNCCANCCNATAAAAAANGNGATANATNCNCNNTGGAGNANTACNGGGACATTANATGTNTTCTCATTNCCNTGCTTTTTAAAAATTTGTTCCTCTACATCTTCATATCGCTCACTTGAAATTGAAGAACCAAAAGTAAATCCTGAATCAAGTGTTTTTGTCATATTTAAAAAAAGATCATATCCAAGTTCATTCATTTCTTGACTAATTGTACCCGTTATTGATAAATCAAAGGAAATTTTAGGAAAAAATGAATTTAAATTAATGATGCCAAGATAATTTGGTGCTATTTCACTGCTCAAACCAAGGAAGACAACGCCTGTTGTTGAGTTGGAGCTATAACCGATGAAAACCTCATTCAATGTAGAATTACTGATATCAAGATAATTTGAATATCCTCCAATTAAAAATAAGTCTGGAGATATTTTATTCATCATTCCAATTGATGTATTTATTGTGCTTTGTTCAGTAAATTGAGTGATGGCTGACGATTCAAGAAATAGCCCACTCTTAGTCTGTAACTCAACATAACCATCCATTTCAATTCC
>NZWG01000077.1 GCA_002698235.1 Fidelibacterota bacterium
GCTCCATACATGATACCAAAGTTTACTACTTTAGCTGTTCTTCTCATTTCAGGTTGCACCATCTCAATTGGAACATTAAAGACTAAACTTGCAGTTTTGGAGTGTATATCTTCAGCATTATTAAAAGCCTCTATTAACCCATTATCTTTACTAAAATGTGCCATCATCCGTAGTTCTACCTGTGAATAGTCAGCGGACAATATCTTCCAATTATTATCTTGAGCAATAAAAGATTTTCGTATTTCACGACCCTCATCTGTTCTAATGGGAATATTTTGGAAATTTGGGTTTGTGCTAGATAATCTACCAGTAGAAGCTATAGTTTGATTAAATGTAGAGTGTATTCTAGAAGTATTGTTATTTATCAATTCTTGAAGAGAATCGAGATATGTATTTTTCAATTTATAATATTTTCTATACTCTAAGATTAAAGCAGGCAATTCATGGTGTGGACGTAATTTCTTTAAAACTTCTTCAGCGGTACTACGCTTTTTTATTTGAGGTAATTCTAATTCATCAAACAAAATATTAGCAAGTTGCTGAGTCGAATTAATATTGAAATCTTTGCCTGCAATATCGAAAATTTTACCTTTTAAAATATCTAGCTTTCTTCCTGTATCTTTGGACATGGTCAACAACATATTTGAATCAACAAATACACCATTATATTCCATATTTGCTAATACTGGAAGCAAAGATAATTCAATAGTTTTAAAGAATTCATACAATGTATTATCTTTCAATCTTGCCTTTAATGTCTTTGCCAATTGCAATGATATATCTGCATTTTCTGATGAATAAAATGAAGTTTGATCTAACGTTACATTAGATATAGATATTTGGTTTTTTCCTTTACCAATCAGCTCCTCTATTTTGATGGTTTCATGATTTAGATGCTCTAGAGAAAGACTATCCAAAGATATTGACCTTGCAGATGGATTTAATAAATGAGCAGCTATCATTGTATCGAAGGCTACCCCTTGAACAACAATACCAAATCTTTTTAACACGTACATATCAAACTTAATATTATGACCAACTTTTGCTTTTAAGGGATCTTCAAGAATATTTTTTATTTCACCTAAGACAACTTCTAAATCATCGCTACCAAAATTATTTCCTTTTTTTTCTGGATAGACTATAGGTATATACCATGCAGTATTTGATGATATTGAAAAACTTATGCCAACAATATCAATGTCAGAATGATTCAAGCGTGCTGTCTCAAAGTGAAAAGAAAATAATTTTGATGTTCTCAAATCAATTATTAACTGATCTAGTTGATTTTTTTTTAGTATTATTTTGTAATCTTTTTTTGGAACTTCTATAATTACTTCTGGTGTAGAAATATTTTGTTCAAATTGCTTTACAAATGCTTGGAACTCTAATTCTTTAAATTTTATAACGCAAAGTTCATTATTCATTTCCTGTCGAATAAAATCATCTATATTTGAATTAATCTCAACATCAAGCATAATTGTAACTAATTTCCTGCTCAATAAGCCTTTTTCAACTCCGTCTAATAATCCAGTTCGAGCTCGCTTATTGGCTACTTTATCTGCATTATCAAGTGCCCCTTTTAACGAACCATATTCATTGATCAGTTTTACAGCAGTTTTTTGCCCTACTCCTGCAACGCCAGGAACATTATCTGAACTGTCTCCCATAAGGCCCAGGAGATCAATTATTTTATTAGGGGGTACCCCCCACTTATCTTGGACCTTTTCCGAGTCATAGATAATTGGATTGGGCGTTTTCTTTGTTCCAGGAGCATATAAATAGATATTGTCATTTATTAATTGCATAAAATCCTTATCTCCACTAACAATATATGTATCAAATCCCTTTTTCTGAGCATTCACGGCTAACGTACCAATAATGTCATCTGCTTCTACTCCCTGCTTCTTTAGCACAGGTATATTCATAGCTTCAAGGATTTCCCATAAATGAGGTAGTTGTATTTGCAATTCCTCAGGCATAGGAGGACGATTTGCTTTGTAATCTTCATACATATCATGTCGGAAAGTCTTCCCTTTAGAATCAAAAGCACATGCAAAATAATCAGGGGTTTCATCTTTCATGATCTTTAGAAGTTGATTAACAAATCCAAAAAGTGCGCTGGTATGAAGACCATAACTGGTAATTAATGGATTGCGAATTAATGCAAAATGTGCTCTAAATAAAAGTGCATAACCATCTAATATAAAAAAACGTTTTCTACCAGTTTTCATTGAAGACATAATCAATAAATTACATAGCCTTAGGTCAGGCTACCAGACTCATTTAAATAAAAAAAAAGCCTCGATAAATCGAGGCTTTTTTCAATCAATCATAGAAGACTGGTTGGTTTACATCATTCCACCCATTCCACCCATTCCACCCATTCCAGGATCTGGCATTGGTGGCATTTTTTCGTCTTCAGGAATTTCTGTGATTGCGGCCTCTGTGGTTAAAACCATGCCTGCAATTGAAGCAGCATTCTCAACAGCGACACGAGCAACTTTTGCCGGATCAATGATACCAGCATCGAACATTTTTACATACTCATCATTGCGTGCATCATAGCCATTGTCGCCTTTCTTTTCACGAACATTCTGTACTACAATAGATGACTCCGCACCTGCATTTCGAACTATCTGCCTTATTGGTTCTTCGAGTGCTCTGCGCATTATGTCGACACCAACTTTCTGCTCATCATCAACCTTGACCTTATCAAGTGATGGCACAGAACGTAAAAGAGCTACTCCTCCTCCGGGAACAATACCCTCTTCAACAGCTGCTCTAGTAGCATGAAGCGCATCTTCCACACGCGCTTTTTTCTCTTTCATCTCAACTTCTGTCGGGGCACCAACATTGATTACGGCAACACCTCCAGATAGTTTAGCTAATCTCTCTTGAAGCTTCTCTCTATCATAATCAGATGTAGTTTTCTCAACTTGAACTTTTATTTCATTAATACGCGCTTTGATGGCATCTAAACTACCACCACCATCAACTATTGTTGTATTGTCCTTATCTGAAACAACTCTTTTCGCGGTACCAAGATAATCTAGGTTAGCATTCTCTAGTTTGTATCCTGCATCTTCAGAGATTACAGTGGCACCTGTAAGCACTGCTATGTCCTCTAGCATTGCCTTGCGACGATCACCAAACCCTGGAGCCTTAACAGCAAGCACCTTGAAAGTTCCACGTAGTTTATTGACCACCAATGTAGCAAGAGCCTCACCTTCCACATCTTCTGCGATGATTACCACCGGCTTTCCAGTTTGGACTACTTTCTCAAGAAGAGGTAGAAGATCTTTCATATTACTTACTTTCTTATCATGTATCAAGATGTAGGCATCCTCCATCTCAGCATCCATTGATTCTGAGTTTGTAACAAAGTATGGAGATAGATATCCTCTGTCAAATTGCATACCTTCTACAGTTTCAAGAAAAGTTTCTGCAGTTTTTGATTCCTCAACAGTAATGACTCCATCTTTACCAACTTTTTCCATTGCTTCTGCGATTTTTTCACCAACCTCAATATCATCATTTGCTGATATGGTAGCGACTTGAGCAATTTGTTGACTATCAGGTAAATCTTTAGCTTGGCCTTTGATAGCTTCAACAATAGCATCTCTTGCAGCATCTATACCTCTTTTTATCGACATTGGATTTGCACCCGCAGTTACATTTTTTAACCCTTCATTCACTATTGCTTGGGCTAAAACTGTAGCTGTTGTAGTACCATCTCCTGCAACATCAGATGTTTTAGATGCTACTTCACGTACCATCTGAGCACCTACATTCTCTAGTTTGTCCTCTAATTCAATTTCTTTTGCGACTGTCACACCATCCTTGGTTACAGTTGGTGCGCCAAATTTTTTCTCTATAACTACATTTCGCCCCTTGGGTCCTAGTGTGACTTTAACTGCATTCGCTAGTTTATCAACACCAGACTTTAAGGCACTACGTGCGTCTAATGAGTAAGCAACTTCTTTTGCCATTTTTTTCTCCTTACAATACTGCTAGTATATCGCTTTCGCGCATTATTACATAATCCATACCATCAAAAGTGACCTCACTTCCGGAATACTTTCCGTAAAGTACTTTGTCGCCATTTTTGACAGTCATTTCAACTAAACTACCTGAATCGCTTACTTTTCCTGAGCCTACTGCGACAACAGTTCCCTGTTGAGGTTTTTCTTGAGCGGTATCAGGGAGTATGATTCCTCCTGCAGATTTATCCTCTGCTGGAGCGGGCTCGACCACAACACGGTCTGCCAGTGGTTTAAGACTTAAACCCATTTTGTTACTCCTTGTATCAGTTAATTATTAAAATACTTAAATATATTAAAAGCGGCGGCGAATATAATGAGTTGCAATTAACCTTCATAACCTTTTCCACTTTTATTACTAGTAGGGAGTTGCAAAAAACATACCAGATTAGTTTTTATCACATTTTGTATCACTACTATTATTTTTTATGCCAATTTGGCATTTATAATTAATTATTTACCAGTTGAACCAAAACCACCAGTACCTCTTTTCGTCTGGCTTAACTCATCTGTTAACTCAAANGATATAGGTCCACCATCCATTGAGACTANTTGAAANAGCCTTTGACCTATNTCAATTTCATATTNTTCCTGTTTCACATTNTCAACTGCAGCCATTATTTCGCCTCTNTAACCAGCATCTATAAGNCCAATNGAGTTACATAATCTTANTGGAGTTTTTGATATACTGGANCTNGGCATCAANAAATANGGTTTNTTATCCATATTCTCGCATGAAATTCCAAATTTTATTCGAACGGTCTGCCCAGANGATATTGTCTGCTTTTCAATGACGAATAGNTCAAGCCCGGCATCACCTTCATGGAAATGTCCATGATTTTTGTACATNTTTTTGACTGATTTANTTAANGCTTTTATTCTTAATAGCATATTTANCTCTGTAGTTTATAGATTTTTTTTAATTTATTAATATGACTNGGTGTAGAACCACAACATAGACCAATCACATCNGGNTGATAANAAGATANTCTAGTAATAGCATTTTTAAAATTAGGTTCTNCTANTNTAGTAAANTAATCATTTTCATAGTCATNAATACCCAAGTTTGGATATACACCCCATTGTCCNTGCCAAAATTTTAATATNTTATCCAAGGAANTAAGTGTAGTATCNATTTNGTTGCAATTTGACAATATACAATCCANATCATATTNATTGATTAATTNAAATACATTTTGAATTGGAGTCTCATCCAAGAGCAATGAATNATCTTTCATTATCANACTTAACCAAACAGGNATCTTAATATCTTTGGTCATTTCTAAAGCACAATTTATCTCTTGAATATTACCCATNGTCTCAAATAANATGATATCAACCCCTGCATCCANTANCCATTCAATTGAATTACCGTAGNTGTCTTGCGCAATAGATAATCCAGGAAAATCACTAGGCGTATAACAGTCTCCTACAGACGTAATNGATCCAGCTATTCTTATGGAATCAGCCACAGCTTTTTGAGCACATTCAACTGCATTAAATAGACTGAGTTTTGCAACTTCTCTAGACCTTGTTTTCCCATAACCTGCTTTTCTATATGTCCAAGTAGTAGAACGAAAAGTATTAGCTGTTATAATATCTGAACCAGAATTAATATAATCTTTATGAATATTAATAACAGTTTGAGGATGCTCAATATTTGCGTTTGCAGACCATAGAGGTAGTGGAACTTCGACTCCTCGATTCTGAAGCTCTGTTCCCATTGCACCGTCTAATAATATGGGCATTTTCATTAATCTGACTTCTTTCTTTTAAAGATTAAAAAGAACAAAACACTTACAAGAATTATGGAAACACCAACCATTGACTCTTGGGTGGATTCTCTAAATGAAAAGTACAATATCCAAATATTTGCAATTAAAAATAAAAGTGGAATAATTGGATAGCCCAATACCTTATAAGGTCTTACTAAATTGGGTTCATTATACCTTAATACAAAAAGAGAAATAACAGTCAGGGTTGTTGTAATTATTAGAGTTACTCCTGCATACATTAAAACTTGCTCAAAAGAGGATGTCGCTATGAATAAAATGGCTAAAGATAGCTGAACAAAGAATGCATTGACTGGAATATCTTTGGAATCTTTATATTTTAATNTTTTTAGAAAACTGTGATCTTCACCCATTATTTGCATTATTCTTGGGCCAATGTATACATAGCTGCTTACTGTTGATAATAACAATATGGATATGCCCAATCCCATTATCTTTCCACCAAAATCGCCAAAGATTTCAATTCCTGCTATGTAAGCAATATCTACCTTTCCAACCATCGAAGCAATTGGTGTCGAATATAAAAAGACATAATTCAAAAGTACATATAATACCGTAACAAAAATTGTTGCATANACCATGACCTTTGAAATATTTTTTTTTGGATCNATCAATTCTCCAGAAATATAGATCACTGAATTCCAGCCTGTATAGGCATATGACACCCAAACTAGGCCAATTGCAAAACTTGGGCTCATCATGATTATTCCATCTCCATTTAAGGGCAAGATAGATATGTCTTGTGGTTTCAAAACGGTTAAGCCAAGAGCAATAAAGAAAAAAATCAGACCAACCTTAATAAATGTTGAATAGTCTTGAAAAAGAGTTCCCCACCTTACACTGGTCATATGCAAGATATGTAATGCGACTATGACAAAGCATGCAATGGAAGTTGTGCTCATAAATGGTATTACCGCACTTATGTAACTTCCCAGTGCCATTGCTGCAAGTACCGCAGGCGCTGTAAAACCTATAGTAGAAGAAACTATACCAGCGGCAAATCCAATTGATGGATGTATTATTCTACTTAAAAGCTGGTACTCCCCACCAGACCTTGGAAAAGCTGTCCCAAGTTCTGCATACGTTAATGCACCCATAAGTGCAATTAGACCTCCAATAATCCAAAGCATTAAAAGGGGAAAGATTGATTTTATTTCTAATAACTGGAATCCTAAGCTTGTAAATACCCCAGTTCCAATCATTGATGCAATAATGAATGATGTCGCAGTCCAGAATGATATATGACGACCAGAAATGTTCGCCTTCAATTACTAATACCTGAATAAGTTAAAAGATAATAGCGTCCATCCAAGGACAAGGCATATACCACCAATTGGAGTAATTGCACCGAACCATCTTAAATTGGTAAGAACTAATATGTAAAGACTGCCTGAGAAAATAATAGTTCCAGAGAATAAAAGAAAAACAGGAGTTGTAAGAATGTCATTTTTAAACTGAAACCCCATTAGACCAATGAGTATTAAACCTAATGAATGATACATTTGATATTTAACTCCAGTCTCAAATATTTCAAGGTCCATTGGATTTAATTTAGACTTTAGACCATGTGCACCAAAAGCACCTATTAAAACAGATAATCCTGCCATAAACGAACCAATAACTATCCATATCTTCATTTAATGCGATGCTTTATTAATGATATTTCTTACAGGGAAAGGAATGTCAATACCCTCCTCAGAAAATCTTTTATGCACTCTCTTTATGAATTCATGAATGATGGGATTCTGGTCTCCGTATTTATTACCTCTGAAGTAAATTGCAAGATCGATGCTNGANTCTCCAAATGCTCTGNATTTAAATGNNGGTGGAGAGTCTTTGTTTACCTCTTCCAAACTATTGTATACCTCATTTGCGACCTCTGTTACTACNCGACCAACATGGTCAAGATCTGAATCGTATGATACGCCTAATGGAATTTTCACTGAAAAACTTGGATCTCCACTATCATAATTCTTTATAATTGCCGTAGAAAGTTTTGTATTTGGTATGTGTATCAAATTATTTGATCTTTCCATCATTTTNGTATTTCGCCATGAAATATTTTGGATATAGCCCATTTCTCCAGAATCCAGACTAACAAAATCTCCAGGCTCAACTTTCTTACTTAGTAATATATGTAAGCCCGCAAATACATCGGATAGAGTATCTTTTAATGCAAGGGATACAGCTAGACCACCCACTCCTAATGCAGTNAGCATTGGAGCTATAGAAATATTAAGATTGTCCAAAATGATTAANAGNCCAATTACATAGACCGTNATNCAGACAATATTNGTAAATATTGTGGTAGATGGNAACCCNCCACCTTGCTTNTTTGACCAAAGTTTNAGTACNCCAACCACNAGTTTAGCAGAAGCATGNGTTATNGAGGCAATCAGAANAATGTNNAATAAGTTACTAACATATNAAGCATAATCTTCTGGAATNGGTGAATCTTTCAATGCTATTGATGAACCCAATAAAAAAAACCAGAAAGATTATTTGGGATTCAATTGATGAGATAAAAATATCATCTCCCTCCCATTCGGATCGNAATACTGCNTTCTGAATCCTTGAGTGGATGATCAATTTGAANAGGAGCCCAAAAACAGTAACCCCAAAAACTAAAAGTAAGGGTGATATCCATTGTTCGATGGGTAATAGCATATCCATTATTTTAGTCAAATCGTACAGACACTAGTTTTGATATTCCTTTCCTCTCTTGGGTAACACCATACATGTAGTCCGCAATTTCCATTGTAAGTTTATTATGAGTGACAATAATAAATTGTGTTTCATCGCAAAACTTTCCTAACACCCTAGTAAACTTGTGAATATTAACATCATCCAATGGAGCATCAACTTCATCCAATATACAATACGGACTAGGTTTGACCTGATATATCGAAAAAAGAAGTGATATGGCAGTTAGAGCTTTTTCACCACTGGATAACAAACGAAGGGATGTATTTCTTTTCCCTGGTGGCTGTGCTTCTATGGATATATCGGCCTCTAAAGGGTCAGGGTCTCCTAGGAGCTGTAATGTTGCGTTACCCCCTTCAAAGAACATTTTAAAAAGGTTTTCAAAGTTTGTTTTAATCAGATCAAATGTCTCTTGAAATCTTTTGCGCGCAATTTTATCTATTTTTCGAATTGTTTCTCTTAGGTTATCTTCTGCCTGGAGAAGATCATCACGCTGAGTCGTTAGTAATTGAAGTCTCTCAACTTCTTCACCAAATTCATCTTGAACTGCCATATTTACAGGTCCAATATTTTCAAGACTACGTTGCATCTTGCTTATCTCAAGCTCAAGCTGTTCTTCAGATAAATCAACGACCAAGTTCTTAGGAATATTTGTGCTATAGCGATCTCGTATCCGCTCTTCAATAAGCTTAATTCTCTGTCTTGCCTCTGTTGCCTCTAATTCACAATTCTTTAGATCTTCTAAAATCTGCTCCCGATCTCTTTGTTCAGATGAAATTCTGGCTTGTAATTCTTCTATATTCTGATATGTCTCACGATAAACTGATTGTTTTAGGTCTAAGATAGATCGTTGTTTTTGTATTTCTGCATTTAGTGACTCAAGTTCTTCTTCAGTACTTTCAGCACTCAACTGAAGTTCTTCACGTTTTTGATGCAGTTCAGTAATCTCATGCTTGATCTTTTCTTGTCTGGACTTTAGCTCATCAGATGTTTCCTCTCCCGAAGTTTTCTTGAACTTTAACTGATTTCTCCTAGACTCAAGTTCTATGAGTTTAATCTTTAGATCTTGTAAAAGATTTTGGGAATCATCCCTTTCTTTCCTCAAAGTCAACATAAAATTATTTGCATCATCTACCTTTTTTTGATAGGATGCTAATTCTTTATCAGTCTTATCAATACCAGGCTTAAGAGCCGTCAAAGCTTCATTTGACTGTTCGAGCTTTATCTCTGTCTCTTTTTTAGTTTTTATTGAAATATTGAGCTTTTCTTCATCCTGTTTGATCATCATTTGGCCACGAACGATACTCATTTCTAATTCGGAGGAATCTTTTTTCAATGCATTTAACTTAACTAATTGAGTATCTGATTTATCTTTCAATAAGCCTATTTGTTTAGAATTAGACTCTAAGATTGTTCTTAACTCCTCTTTCCTTTTTAAAAGAGAATCCAATTCTGATGTAATGTTATTTAATTTTTCCTGCCTTCCCATTACGTGTCCATGCTCTGAGACTTGACGATTTTTTAAAATTAAATTTTGGCCAGAATAATCACCTTTTGAATTAACTATGTCCCATCCGAATAATTTATTGGATTCTATTGCCAGATTGAGATCGTCAACTATCAAAAGGTTTCCTAAGAGATATTCGGACAATGGTTTAAGCTGATTGCTTGTTTGAACAATATCTGATGCGCGTGCTAAAATATTATCATTCAACGGCAATTTTTTTAGATCTGACGTTAATTCTGAGGCTTCTTTAAGGGGTATGACAGAGAGGTCTCCAGCGCTATTTTTATTTGCAATTTCTAGTGCTTTAATGGCAGATGTCTTATCCTTTGCAATAAGGCAATGTGAAAGATCGCCTAATCCAGATTCTAAAGCATCTCTATAAGCATCATCAACCTGAAACATATCCGCAACCGTTCCCAAAACACCAGGGAAAATCTTAGGGTTCTCTAAAACATAGCGTGTGCCTTCAGGAAAGCCTTCTTTTGATTCGATTAATTCATTATAAAAGTCACGTTGCCCACTAAGTGAATTTATCATTGCTGTAACATTATACTGCTCTTCAGAATTAGTTATCTTTTCAGTATTTAGATGTATTTTTCTATCTTGCAATTCATCGAATACTTTTTGGGTCTCTACCAATTTTGAATGGATTGATTTTTTATCTCTTTCAAATAAATCTTGTCTTCTGAACTGATCTTTACTTTCACTTTTCTGATCTTTTATGAGATTTTCTAAAACGAATATCTCAGATGATAGATCTTCAACCAAAGCTTTTGTTCTATCATAAAGTGAACGGTCATCTGCGATCTTTCTTTGAAGCTCCCATCTATCATTCTGAACATTGTCTAAGTTCCTCACAGCCTGCTGATATTTTTTTTCTACGCCATCAAAATCTTCTTTCTTGATTTTATAAATATTTAATTTTTCATCAATGGCTGGTTCTAATTCGATTATCTCTTTGTCAAAATCTAGCTTAAGTTGTTTTAATTGCTCAATTTTACCAAAATTAGAACTCTTCTCTCTCTGTAAACGCTCAATAGTGAGTAATGCGCCTCGACCCTGCTCTTGAGAAACTAGTATTTGATTACGAAATGATTCTCTTTGCGTATTCATTTCATCCATTGCAACTTGAAACTCATTCAATTCAGATTCCTGTGATTTATAGGCGTCTCGCAAATTTTTCATATCTTCTTCATGGATAGATGATTGAGATGATTTACTTTCTCTTAGATGACGATATTCATCAATTCTTTTCTTTAAAGGTAAAATAAGCGACTGAAAACGATGCACTTGAACATAGGCAAGTTCTTTATCTTTAATTTCCAGGGATTCAGTCAGAGTCGCATGTCTCTTAAACCTCTTAAGCTGCAACTCTAAATGATGAACCTTTTGCTCTACTTCAGCAATGATATCCTGCACCCGTTCAAGATCTGCTCTCGTAACTTCAAATTTTCTAATAGTTGATTTTCTCTGAGATCTATATTTGTGTATTCCTGCAGCTTCTTCAAACATCTTACGACGATCGTCTGCTGTATCTGAAAGAATCTGCTCTATCATTTTCAATTCTATTACAGAATATGCATCAGCACCCATCCCCGTATCAATAAAGAGCTCCATGATATCTTTTAGCCTACACTTTGTTTTATTTAAATAATATTCTGACTCACCACTTCTGTAAACACGTCTGGCTATTTCAATATCATTATATTCAATAGGAAGTTTGCCCGCGTTATTATGGACTGTCATAGATACTTCACACACACCAAGCGGTTTGGTCCCTTCGGCACCATTGAAAATGACATCTTCCATCTTACCACTGCGGAGGACACTATACTTTTGCTCGCCTAATACCCAACGAATGGCATCAACTATATTGGTTTTGCCACACCCATTTGGCCCCACGACTGTGGTTATTCCTTGCCCTAGTTTCATGACTTCCTTATTGGCAAAGGATTTGAAGCCATGCATTTTTAATTCAGATATATACACTTAAGTAGGATGCGGTATCATAATTTAGTGAATCTCTGACGAGAAATCTACCTATGGATATCATAAATATTCTTGAAATGAACCAAAAACTATTCTAGGGGTGCATGAATTGTTGACACTCATTTTTCTTACAACTATCTGTGTAGATGAATCTATGTTGCTCTTGTTTAGAGTCGTAAGTGGTTTTTGATATTATTGTCCCATTCTTATTGAAATTCACGGAAACCACTCTATCGCCATCAGGGCCAAAAACATAGTGGAATTGAGATTTCTCAACTTGAGAAAAGGGCATATATAGATTTGAAGTTTTTTTATTGCTCTGATTTTCCAAAACATCTGGTTCATCTGCTTGGATTGATAATGAAAACATCATCAATCCAATTATAGAAATTTTCTGAAGTCTAGGTGGTTTATCGTATTTTTTCATTAAAGAATTTTAATTGTATTCATTTAAAAATACTAAAATATCTTAACTGCCATGAAATTACCCAGGAGGCCAACTAAAGTGCCTTCCGCCTAGCAAATGGAGATGTATATGATATACCGTCTGCCCACCTGCATCATTACAATTGAAATTCGTTCTATAACCATCTTTATCAATACCAAGTTTCTTTGCAAGAATTCCAGCAGTAAATACTAATTCTCCTAACAACCCAACGTGCTCTTTTTTCAAGTCATTCAAGGTGGGAATATGAATCTTGGGTATAATTAAAACATGAACAGGAGCCTCAGGATTGATATCATTAAAAGCAAGCAAATTATCATTTTCATAAACAATATCAGATGGAATGCTCTTATCAATGATCTTGCAAAATAAACAGTTCTCCATATGCCTATCAGACCAATAATTCGTTCAGAATAGACAATGATGCCTGCGCTGCTGTTTCTGCTCTTAATCTTCTATTTCCTAAAGAAAATAGTTTTACACCTGCAGTATCCATTTNTTCTAATTCTTTATTTGAGAAATCTCCCTCAGGACCAATTAATATACTAACCGGGNTTTTTTTATTATAATTAAAGTTTNTTAATNGATCTTCAGCACCCATCATACCAGCAAANCATTGTTTTTTTGGTTTAGATAACCAGCCAATAATNTCCATGGGTTCATAAATGATTGGAAAGTCACTTCGCTGACACTGTTTTGATGAAGAAAGNATGATCTTTCTGCATNTCTCAATATTAATAGATCTTTTTATNCAGCGTTGGGTCAATAAAGGTTGTATCTCCTTCACACCTAATTCAGTGGCTTTTTCAATTAGAAATTCAAAGCGATCTCTTTTCAAAAGTGCNGGTGCAATGATAATACTATTCTTGTTCTCGCCNAGATGTTCAATTGCTTTTTCAATTCTACCACTAATNATCCCATCCTCTTCTTTTTCGATAATTCCATGNTAGCCAAAACCCTCTCCATCAAGCAAAGATATCATGTTTCCAGGTCCTAGACGAAAGACTTTNGAAACATGATGAGATTCTTTTGNGTCCAATCTAAATGATTTACCACGCAGGTTATTTGGATCTATAAAAAAGGCATTTAACATTATTTCGGTCTACGATTAAATGCNATATGAATTAAATTTCCAGAATAATCATCTAAGCCATCGAATACTTTTCCAAGTGGAAGAAGTTCTAATCCAATCATCACGGATACCGAGGTTTGGCCCACCATTTTAAAATCAATTCCAGCACCTAAGAATGCCCCTGGGTTTATTTGTGTATCGGGGTTTTTCCANCTTTGACTAAAACTTCCGTATTCTTTGCCATCTACCGCAAGTACTCCTCCGACTCTAAATGTGAGAAATGGAGAGAAGTTATTTTCGATCTTTCCATTAAATAAGTAGTAATTAGTNCCAAAGAANAANGGCAGCATGAANAAACTCTTGCCCCCAACTGTTTGATATTGCCCACTNTAGTAATTGTAAACAATNGTCTCATCAGATGCCTTTATATCATAGAACCTAATTTCTCCATTTAAGGAAAANTTTNTNGAATCATGAATAGCTTGCCGTGTAATAAAAATTCCAGANCCANTTGTTCCNATATCTAATCCAAAACCATTNTAAAACTGATCAAACTCACCAAANAGTGCAGAACANAGAATAATGCTANATAGTATTTTCACAATAAAACGAAAACTCAATGNCTTATTACTTGATATTGATTANTTATTCCAGGGAGCACAAATACAATNAATCTTAANATNATTTTTTCNTGAATTAAAAATTTGGAATAAAGTTCATTGTCAAANCTAATCATNGTCAATCANCCTGTCTAAGTCTCCATTTTCCTTNAAAAAGAACCATTTGCTTATCTCTTTACCATCTCTCATTNANCCCTCTTCTTTCNTTATTCCATTACCATACCACATAATNTGGGAACCATNTTTTTTATTATTTTTCCAATTTTGCTCAANACTCTTTTGCCCATTTTTNTACCATCCAGTCANTANNCCATGNTTTTTACCCATAGANTAATATTCCTGCATCCATAGTNCTCCANTATCATACCAGTATGACATCATCCCATCTTTTAAACCATTTACGAATTGCCCGGTCTGCTTTTTATTTCCATTATCATACCATGCGGTAAAGAACCCATCTTTTAGACCNTTTNTAAACTGATTCTCNATACTTACNTGACCATTNTTGTGCCAACTGATCTGTAAACCATCTCTTTNACCATCGANATAATTTTCNGTGATGTATTTACGACCATCCTCATTCCAATATGTCCATAATCCTATNTTTGTTGTTCCAATTNTCTTTCCTTCTTCNTTTAATTTTCCATTATTNTGATANTTACGAATGATTNNGGNCTCATCANTTNTNAGANCATTAGTAANGAATTTTTCCTGTCCCCAGACAATTGTAAATATTAAAAAAATAGGAAAGCTTATGGTTTGAATCATTTCAATATTTCTCTAAGAAAACCAGTAATCAATATTCTATCAAAATCAATCATTGAATATTATCTTCAAACTCAGCGTCTTGAATATCCATTTTTGAGACNTTTTTATGAATGCTTTCTTTTTTTTTCTTNTCTTTGATTGATNGNCCAAANCGAAANATTGATAGCATTGGTANNAANGCNTTATAAAAAAANTANAATAAAGAACCTAAAAGAATCCATTTAATCATTTTATATCTGAGACTGGGTTAAAAAATTTAGTACCTGATATAGGCTGTCTNATATATTGAATAACCTCTTTGAGNTCATTCTCATTATGAACAAAATCAATATTATTCGTATTTATAATCACCAATGGAGTCTCNTGGTANCGAAAGAAGTATTCGGTGTAGACCTGACTCAGTGCATCAATATATTCACTAGTAATGTCTGCTTCCATTTCCCTAGCCCTNTTCGAAATATTTTTCATGAGNGTNTCNGTNTCTGCCTGAAGATATATNACAAGATCNGGCTTAATGATATTNCGTTCTAAAAGATTCGCAACCGTATCATAAAGNTGCATCTCTTTTTCATCTAGGTTTAANGANGCAAACAATCTATCCTTAACAAACATGTAATCAGTNATCANAAGATTTTGAAACATNTCTACTTGCCTGAGTTCTTGTTGCTGTCNATATCTTTGCANTAAAAAAAACAACTGCGTCTGNAANGAATATCTTTCNGGATCTTTATAGAAATCAGGAAGAAATGGGTTTTCTTCAAATTCTTCAAGNACCAATCTCGCACCAAGTTCTTTTGACATAAGATTAGCAAGGCTNGTNTTTCCAACGCCTATTGGCCCTTCAATTGCTATNTAATACANATTTTTCAAGCTTGAGTATCCATTTGGTGCCTNACAACTCTAGANTTATCAGGACAGTGTTCAATAAGATCATTTATGGTCAAATTAGAGTGTGGAATTTGAAAGTCTGGCTCAATTTCAGCAAATGGTATTAAAATAAATTTTCTCAATGATACCATAGGATGCGGAATTGAAAGTCTTTCCGTTTCAATAACGGCATCCCCATGAAATAAAATATCAATGTCAATTGTTCTNGGTTGATTTTTTTCNCTTGTTTCNAGNCGTCCTAACATNTTNTCAACCTTTTGTGTAATATCTAGAACATCAAATGGCTTTAATGTTGTTGNAAATTTCACAATNGAATTCAAAAAATCAGGCTGGTCTTTGTTGTACAATGGATCGGTNTCGTAGTAAGACGAACTCTCTATATTCGAAATTTCATAATTTATGGATAGAGCCATGGTTGCCTGTGCAAGATTAGATTCCCTATCTCCAATATTTGAACCTANAGAAAGATATACANTATTTGAATTCATTTATTTTTCTCTAATTAATTCTACTTCCACATTATCAAAATTTGCTTTGATCGGAGCGTGTGGTTTTCTAATTTTTATGATAACTCTTTNCAACGGGTATTTNGANANNAGCTTGNTTGATATATCCTCTGCAACAGATTCTATAAGATTACGATCTTTNANAATAAANATATNTGTNATNAANTCAACAACCTCAGCATAATTGACACTATCTTNTANTTGNTCAGATCTNCCAGGNATAGTAAGGTCTAAAAATAATTCTGCATCCAATTCAAAAAGTTTATCTTTATCTTTCTCAAAATCATANACACCATGCCTGGCGGGAATTTTNAAGTTAATGATTCTAATACAATCCATCTTATTTAATGAGCTGGATTTTCTGGGAATANGACATGCCATCTATGGANAACTGAATAAAATATGTTCCTGAAGATTGGCTATCTGCGTTCCATTTATANTCATGCATTCCCGGAAGCACNTTGCCCANTTCATGTTCNTNTACCTGATGCCCTCTAAGGTCATAAACCGAAATAAATGGCTTAACGNNCCCTAACTGTTCAGGAACAAAGTATTGCATTNNGGTTCCAGAATTAAAAGGATTTGGATANGCTGGATANATTATTATTTGAGGTTTACTTGGTACAATACCACCCANTGATACATANTCAACCTCTTTTAANATCCAATTATCAGGATCAAGCCAAATAGCCTGAGGAGGTCCGCTTAAGATACCTAGATTGTATTGTTCTATCTCATCTTGATTATCTAATCTAAAGGATAAAGTGTCACCTGGTATTAGTACACGTAGCTCGATCGGCATGTGAAAGAATTGCCAATCTTGTGTTTGCTCAATAGTNACTATTAATTCATCAAATTCAGACAGCTCCCAAGANACCCCGTATTTAGGATAGTATTCACCATAGATCCATTGCTGAAAAAAATCATCAAGATCTAATCCAGACATATCCTCACAGACTAATTTAAAATTTTCTGTTGTTGCTGCAGAATAGGCAAGTGAATCATTNGATCCATATGNTTTNAGTGTCTCAAAGAAAAGNCTNTCACCTAATACACCTCTNAGCATGTGCACCACCCATCCTGCCTTATTATAAGTCAAATTNCCATTGAATATTTGGCTAGCAGTATTTGGNTCCTCCACATAAATNGTCCCTTGACCAAAATANGANCGACTCTGCCAGTAATCCTTGTAGGCGGCAAAACCACCAGTTGCCTCTTCCCAAATAGATTCNGAAAACCTTGCNAACCCCTCATTAAGCCATATATGGTGAAANCTNGAACATGTAATNAGGTCTCCCCACCACTGATGTCCTAATTCATGAGCAATNAGCCACTGCGAGTGGCCTCCAAGACTTGAAATTGTTTGGTGCTCCATTCCTCCGCCTCTGCCAAACTCCACATGACCATATTTCTCNCCCATGAATGGATATTCTCCAAAACGGTGAGCAAAGACCTCCATCATATCATCTGTCAACATGTAATTATTGTATACTTGCTCGTAATGATCTGGATANACATAATACTCTAATGGAAGNGTGTCGCCATTCAATCCAATATACTGATCCTCCCATTTTGTGTANGGGTATGATGTGATGGAGACCAAATANGTACAAATGGGATATCTTTCGGACCAATGATATCTTTTTCTCCCATCTCCNAGATCGGTCTCTTCCAAAAGAACACCATTTGAAACNGCAATCTGNTCGTTTGGAACCGTAATTATAATATCCAAGGAATCAGCCTTGTCTGATGGATCATCTTTGCATGGCCACCANTCCCTAGAACCNTANGGCTCTGANAAGGTCCAGATATGATCGATTCCTAAGTGTTCATCAAAGTTAAACGATCCAAAACCTGTTGCATTAGGACTACCANGNTAGAANATCTGGATANTGAAATCNTANCCCTCTGGGANNGAGACCTGAGTTGGNATNCTAATAAGATCATTTTCATGATCAAAACTNGTTNNCTCACCATAAAANANGATNGAATCAACATTCATTNNACTCGCAAGATTAAACTCNATTGAGTCTGGCTGNTTCATTCCAANAGAACCTTNGACCAAAACNGATCCAACGACCTCTTGGTTTGCGATATCAATCTCAATATCTAAACCATAATAACTAATATCAATCTTTTCTTGGTCTTCTGTAACCGAGGATTCTGCTGATAGCCATCTAGCTAAAGATCTTTGTTTATTGCACGTATCAAAAGTTTTATCAGTTGAATTCTGGGCTGAAAGGAAAATAAAATGAATCAATACGATCATTGATCTATTGATTCTGATAATGGGTCTTAATCTGTTTTCTTTCAAAAAGTGAGTAATATTCATCCAACTGAGACCCTGGCTGTTCATTTATGAATTTAGACTATCGATTGATCTTAATCCTTACCAGGTTTTATCTTATCAAATTTAAGATTCTCATACTTTTCCCACATATTTGATCCTGATGCTTCAGCAAAACGATAGGCAAACTCAAGCGATTCAATAAAGGGACGATTGGCATATTCACCATGTGAATAAAATTCATCTATCCACCTAACAATCTCAGATAACCTTATTAGCTCTAATTGATCAAAGATTCCATAGACCATTTCAGCTCTATTATCATAGTACCACTCAGTTATACCTCCATAACCAACGCTACTTTTTAGATCGGAGTGAGTCTCGTATACCTGAGTAAGATAAGAGAAAAGAAAAATTTCCTTCTCCTCCTGTGTTAGTGTTTTCCAATAGGTCACCACAGGCGAAAGGGTACCTTCAGCACTTTGGGCAAATGAGAGTGTAATGGCAAATAGAATAATGAGCTTTCTCATAATGGTCTCTTTTTTAACAACTTACTTGATTTAATAAGCCCAATAATACGATTCTACTATGCAGATGAACAATGTTAATCATTATGAGGTTCTACCCAGTCACCATTAGAGTCAATTAATTCTATCAATGCATCCACAGCGTTTGATGCTTCAATGTCTCTATTGACAACCTCCTGCCCTTTGTACAATGAAATAAGGCCTGGACCAGTTCCTACATAACCATAGTCAGCATCCGCCATTTCACCTGGACCATTTACGATACATCCCATGATACCTATCTTAATTCCTTTTAGGTGGTCAGTACGTTTACGAATCTTTGCTGTTGTTTCTTGAAGATCAAACAGAGTTCTGCCACATGATGGACAAGAAATATATTCCGTTTTTGAGATACGTGTTCTACTGGCTTGTAATATTCCAAATGCAGTCTGATTGATGTGAGAGTAGTTACCATCAAAATCTAGCCAGACCGCATCACCCATTCCATCTAACTGGAGGCCACCAATATCAATGGAAGCATGTATCAAAAATTCTTCACTAGACAAATCACTATATGATCTCCTAATCACCACTGGATTTTGAATGTCCTTATTCATTAGATCTATCATAAACCCTCTTTGGTCATGAATGCCTTCAACCTGACCCGAGTCTATTATAATAATACAATTTTTTAACAACTTCAATTTGTCAAACATTCTATCAAAATCATTGCATATGTAAAATGAGATTCCATCATGATCAATAAGGTCGATCTCCTTAGATTGATAAAGAGGATAGTGTCTCATTTTTGACTCTTGATGCGAATGATCTTGGATTACCCCTAAGGTTCCAGGTATCTCAAAATTCAACGAATTTAGCCCTATATACAAAAAGTCAACTGCTAGGTCAGATATATGCCATTTATCTTGACCTAGAGAGTATAAGTAGCCAAACTGACCCAAATCCTCATGTTTTATGGTTGATGCTTTTGACAGATCACCAATCACTCTGGGAACTTGTTCAGATCCAATGTTTAATATTTGATTGGGTTTTCTCCTAACATAAAAAAATGGATCATATGGTAGAGTCTCAATCACTCTTTCTTCTACCTTAATACTTTTTCTTTTCTCGTACCGTTTCACAAGTATTCTTGCTACGGGAATTTCTCTNTCGGGCTCCTCNGTAAGACTGACCCTNATCGTATCACCAAGCCCGTCTTCNAGNAGNGTGCCAATACCAACAGCAGACTTGATCCTNCCATCTTCAGCCTCACCNGCCTCTGTTACGCCAAGATGAAGAGGATAATTCATNNTCTCTTCATTCATTGTTTTAACCAANAGTCTATATGCTTGGACCATAACATGGGTATTGCTTGCTTTCATGGATAATATCATNTCATGGTANGACTCACCCTCTGCTATTCGTAAAAACTCCATGGCTGATTCTACCATACCCAAAGGAGTATCACCGTATCGACTCAGAATTCTATCTGATAAGGAACCATGGTTTGTCCCAATTCTCATCGCCGTTNNATTTTTTTTACATTCTATNATGAGAGGAACAAATTTTTCCTTTATCCTGTCTAGCTCATCTAGATAGCTATCATTGGAATATTCATGTGTCTCAAATTTCTTTCTATCTGCATAGTTNCCAGGGTTGATCCTTACCTTCTCAACAATTGAGGCNGCTATTATTGCGGCATTCGGTGTNAAATGTATATCAGCAACAAGCGGAACATCATATCCATTTTTTANAAGTCCATCCTTNATACTTTCAAGGTTTCTTGCTTCTTTGATACTTGGNGCNGTAATACGGACTATTTCGCAACCAGCGTCTATCATTCTCATTGATTGGTCAATGGTCATACTNGTATNCATCGTATCNGTTGTGGTCATNGACTGAACTCTNATNGGGTTGCTACCTCCAACNCCAACCTTGCCGATCATAACTTCACGTGTTTCCAACCTNTTTGTCTGCTCTAGCGTATTACAATAAAATTCCATCAAATCCCTNAAAATGGTTGTTTGAGATAGCCCNTNGCTNGCTTNATTGACCCGGAAAAATTATCCAAGGCTATACAGTTTTGATAGTTTTCCTTTGCCTTTCCTCTCTGACCAAGTCCNTCGTGGCACATACCTTTTAATANGTAAGCATTTCCAAGAATGATATCNAGCTCAGCAGNATACTCATCAATGGTCTGNTCAACTTGATCTAATGCCTTGGNATAATCCTTTTGGTAGAAATACAATANTGCTTTNTCGTANTTAAGGTAGGGCAAATACCACTCCAATTGCCTNCTTGTTAANTTACTTGATNTTTTTTCCATATNTTTNATTATTGTTATAGNTAAAGATATATTNTTNGTTCNAATAAGTGACTCTANATATAAAAGNTTAAAGTAAAAGTTNTCCGGAAATTTCTTTGCNAGGTCTTTCGAATGNTCTAGTGCTAGAATCGGATCATCNTCTACCCAAAGATATAGNTTACTCAAGATAGCNTTGGCCTCGATCCATGCCCAGTGCCCTTCATCGGCAGCAAGTGCCATTCTATGAAGTCCTGATTCAGTTGAAGCGTCAAGGTCATAAAGCTTCACTGNCCAACTTATGATNGGATTNCTAATGCCAGCAAAATATTCNACAATTCCAATNGGCAATTGAGCATCTTTTATNTCTGGCGAATCNTGGGCAACTTTTTTAATGATCATAAAACCCNTNTAAGAATGAATAAGGGTTCGTAGCCACTGTTTTTTACCTAAAGCAACCCTNGCAGATAGTCCCAATGCCGACCCTTGGTATAATTTGTANNTAGGATCATACTCAAATCTATTAACTAACTCATCATAGACAGGACCTATTTCTTTTAGNTCTTCACTTAATACCTTATAGGTTTNGTTGACTGG
Source organism: Fidelibacterota bacterium (assembly GCA_002698235.1). Classification (GTDB taxonomy): domain Bacteria; phylum Fidelibacterota; class Marinisomatia; order Marinisomatales; family UBA1611; genus NZWG01. Next base: position 22,024 of record NZWG01000077.1, read on the forward strand.
AGAATTAGCTTGAGAACTCACCCANCGAGACGCAGCCCAGATAAGATGAACACCCGGATGATCTGGATAATCGACTCTTGCCTGNGTNANGATATTCACAGCCTTATCAAATTCATAATTATAGAATGCATGNACCCCTTCCCTAACTATGGTATCCCCCTTATAATAATCATCTGAATAACNGATNGATATGAAAAGTACCGCAAGGATGGCGCGGANAAATTTGAACNAGTGGTGTGCTANGCTTATAATTTTAAGTAGATAAAATAAATATCTATGAACCCTGGGANGAAAGNATCAACCAACCCTTGGATTCATTATTTTCTGGCTTTANCTCCAAGCTCCTTTCCCAAGAGGCTCGNGCCAATTGTTTTTCACCCATCTCCCAGTAAGTAATACCTATNCCCATATANGCACTTGCATCATTTGGAATCAATTCCAAGGCTTCTTGAAATGCGATAAGGGACTCGTTATACATATTCTTTCCCCGATAGAATTTTCCGAGNACACCCATTGCTCCTGGAAGCCATACGGTGGTATTATTATTNACAGANAGNGCATTCTTAAATGCCTGGCGTCCCATAGTGGGATTACCAATCCGATTGTACTCAACNGCTANTACGTAATATGTCTGAGGNANTAGNGTCTTTACNATNGGGTCATTAGGCCTGTAATGAAGTAAGTCTTCCCAAGATGCAGCNGTTCTCCCCCATTCATTGGCATTAAAGTAACTAAGACCTTGCATGTAACGATAATCTGAATTGTCAGGATCTAGATAAACAGCATCACTATAAGAGAGTGCGGCATAGACATAACGGCCCTGCTCAAAATATAGATCCCCCAAGGCTACATGAGGCTGTAANTCTTTTGGNNTTANCTTGATNGCACGCTGGAANGAACGCTTTGCATCCTCTGNNCTCCCAAGCTTAAGATGATTTTCACCAATAAGAAGCATGAAACCAGTGTGAGTCGGGTATTTCTCTGATGCTTCTTGAGCCTTATTTAGTGCNTCTGTANAGTCACCTGATGCCATTACCTCTCTGATTGTNTTTATCTGCTGCGCAGGGCCATCTGGTACCTTTTTAGATGAATAACTGAGGACATCCCTGCTTAATTGTTTCTGCTCTTCNGTTGTAANGAACATNGACATCGCATCAATNGTAGCTTGATGGTTTGGNTCAAGATACAATGCCTCTTCAAAAGCATATTTTGCCTTTTGGTACTCACCCAGATCAGCATAAAGAGCNCCCAGAAAAAAATGTGCATCTGGGTTATATGGATTTTTACTCACCTCTCTTAAATAGATCTCTTTGGCTGANTCATGATTCCCATTCGCCTGATAGTGCATCCCTAACTGTCNTTGGACATAGATATTATCAGGATTCATTTTTGATTCTTTTTCAAAATCCTCTGTNGTGAAAAATGGTTTTGATTCAATGGCAACTGATTGTTTCTTAGGCTCATTATCATAAAAGTATCTNGTCGCACGGGCNAGTTCTTTNTTNGATGCTTGNAACTCCCCTGTCAGATTGAATAATTCATCTGCATATGCAGCCGTATTGAAACGATCTTTCTTGACCTGCGGCTTGCTTTCCTCAGATTCATTTTTACTTTTACTGGCCTTTTCAGATTCAGAGCTTGAATCAGAACTCTTTTTCTTCTTTCGTCTCTTCTTTTTCTTACTACTAGATGATTCTTTTTTGCTGCTACTTTTCTTCTTTTTCTTTCTTTTCTTTTTCTTTTTCTGCTGTGCAGATGCTTCAGCACGCAAGGATCCCATATCTGTAAATGGCGGTCCACTTACCAGAAAAAGCAAAACTAGAAGGTATTTTATGAATTTCATGAAGTCATATTGTCGAATTATGAAGAAAAATTACACATTTTAACCATTTTTGAAAGCATTTTTATTTAAAAGGTAGATTTTAATAAATACTTCATCAATTATGGGTATTTATTACATCTTGTCCATGCCACCTATCTTACAGCAATCGGGCAATGTTTCATATGCATTAGGGTTAGCACTGACAGAATTGGCCTGATAACCTAGGTCGGCAATAGCATTTTCAATCTTTAATAGGTCCGTCTTTTTAGAATCAAAAGATACTTTGGTTGTCTTTGAGGCAAGATCAACAGTTGACCGGCCAACTCCATCTAATTTTGACAATCCCACTTCTATATTTTTCTGACACATTCCGCACTGAATGGTAGGTGTCATGACAGTAACATTCATATCCTCTCCACCACATCCAATAAAAAAAGTAAGCAAAAATGTCATTATAATATGTTCTCTCATAATTTCTCCTATTATTATTAACTATATTCTATTTGACCAACTTAGCCAATTCTTTAAAATCTTTGCCACTAGCGTCTGCCTGAATATTAAAAAGTAACATCTCCGCTGTAGTTAAAAAACCTCCATTGTTCCTTATTCTTTCTAAGGCAACCCGGTGATTGTTTGGATCTCTTGATGATACAGCATCTGTCACGACTTCAACATGGTGCCCTCTTCTGATCAGATCTCTTTCGGTCTGATAAACACACACGTGTGTCTCAATACCTGCCAATACAATACCATCATTATTGCTTAAACTATTGCTGTCCGACATAAATTTAGGATCTGAAGCGCAGGAGAATGACGTTTTTGATATTGGTTCAATACCATTAAGAAGAGAACTAATTGGATCGATCGTTGATCCAAGTTTTTCAGGAACCTGTTCTGTCACAAAAATCGGTAAATCAAATAATTTAAATCCTTTAATGAGTATCTCAAGATTCTTTAAAAGGTTTTCTTTTTGATGCATAAC
>NZWG01000078.1 GCA_002698235.1 Fidelibacterota bacterium
ATGGACTAACTGATAATTATAATCATGTTAGTTCAGATAAATTATCTTTAGAGTGGGGAATATTTTATAACTTTGAATATACTCATTAATTGCCGTCTTTTCAGAAAATAGTACTTAATCTCTGCAACATTTATTTTCTTTTTTAAAATTTAATATTTTGGTAAAAATTTTTGATTATCAATTGTTGGGAGTTTATTATCTTTTTCAGATATAATTGGAGAAGAATAATTCCAGTTAATTCCAATATCATTATCATCCCATTTAATACCATACTCATCATTGGGATTGTAAAGTTTTGTACATTTGTATAAAACAACTGATTCATCAGAGGTAACCAAATATCCATGAGCAAATCCTCCTGGTATATAGAAGATTTTTTTATTCTTTGAAGAAAGTTTTGCCATTGCAAATTTTCCAAATGTTGGGGATCCCAATCTAATATCTACAGCAACATCGAGTATAGATCCCACAACTGCTCGAACCAGTTTACCTTGGGGATTATTTAATTGATAATGTAATCCTCGTAAAACACCTCTCCTTGACCAAACCTCATTATCTTGAACAAAAGTGGATGGTAAACCATTGTCATTATTAAAAGTAGATTTAAATGATTCAAAAAAGCATCCTCTTTCATCCGTATGAATTTTAGGATTAAGAATCTTAACTTCTTTTATCGCAGTATCTTCAATTAGCATCATCACTTACCCTGCCAACATTATCATAATAAAATTCATTTTCTTTTAATTTTTGGATACTAATGATGTTCCTTGTATCTAATAAAACTGGTTTGTTCATTAACTGCTTTAATTTTTGGATACTCATTGAACGAAATTCATTCCATTCTGTCATAATAACGACCGCATCAGCATCTTTACATGCTTCTTCCCATGATTCAAAATATTCTACATTCCTGAAAAGCTTTTTCATTGAATCATTTGCAATAGGATCATAGGCTCTTACGAGACCACCACCATCATTTATAGCATTAATCATATCTATTGATGCAGAATCTCTAATATCATCTGTATTTGGTTTGAATGAAAGACCTAAAACTGATATAATTTTTTTTGAAAAATCACCATCAACAAGGCTTCTAATCTTTTTAACCATCCTTATTTTTTGATGCTTGTTTGCTTCAATGGCTGCTTCTATAGTTTGCATTTTTTGTCCATTCTTTCTAGAAAGAGCAGCAAATGCTTTCGTATCTTTTGGGAAACATGAACCACCATAACCAGGTCCAGGATGGAGGAATTTTGAACTTATTCTACCATCCTGACCCATTGCCTTTGATACATCTTGAACATTGGCTCCAAGAGCCTCACATAAATTGGCAACTTCATTTATGTAACTAATTTTCAAGGCTAAGAATGCATTTGCAGCATATTTAATCATTTCTGCAGTTACTATGCTTGTATTTAAAATAGGTTTATCATTTATATATAATGGATTATACACTTCCTTCATTATATCAAATGATTTTTTATTATCTGAGCCAATGACTATTCGGTCTGGCCATAAAAAATCTTTTATTGCTGAACCTTCTCTTAAAAACTCAGGATTAGATACATAACCAAAGGGTGTTTGTTTATCATTATGTTTATTGATAATTTTTTTTACTAATTCACCTGTGCCAACAGGTACAGTGCTTTTAGTACATATCACTTTATATTTATTTAAATTTTCACCAATAATCTTTGCAACAGACTTAACAGAGGAAATATCTGCTGCTCTATCTTCTCCTTGAGGTGTTCCAACTGCAATGAAAATTATATCTGATTTTTTGATAGCTTTTTTAAGATCAGAAGTGAAGAAGAGCCTACCAGCATCAACATTTTTTTTAATTAATTCAGTTAAACCTGGTTCATAAATAGGCACTTTACCATTTTTTAACAGTTGAATCTTTTCTTCTGAAATATCGGCACATATTACCTTGTGCCCAAAATCAGATATCCCAGCGCCACTAACTAATCCAACATATCCAGAACCAATAAACGTAATATTTTTCAATCTATTCTCCTGACCATTAACCGTTATATCATTCCATTCTTTCTTCTAAGTAACCATTCAATACTAAAAATAATGATAATTAAAAAAAATAACCACTTACTATCATGAAATATAATTTTTCTAAATACTTTTTGCTTATTTGATTGAATATTAATTTTATCAAGTATTGATAACTTATCAGACCAAAGGTGAAAAGTTCCATTTGTTTCTCCAGTAATCCTCACCAAAGGTTCTTTTTTTAAGAAAACCTGATTTAGCTCGATTTGACTTTCCCGGACAAGTAAATCACCTTGACTCACAATCCTTGATTGATTGCCATGAACTATTTCTATCTCATAATGAAGTTTACCAGTTTTAGATGCCCAAAAATTTCCAGTATAATACCCAGTTTCTGAGTTGTATTGTATAGGTTTAGAATTGATTTTACTTCCATTACTATAAATATGAACGTAAGCATCATAAGCTGATTCAATATCAATAATTGGCTTGCCAATTATTGTAACTTTTTCACCTTGCTGATAAGTATCTTTTCCTAATCTAAAATATATATCTTTTCCATTACCAGTTTTCATTATCCAACTAAATAATGTAGTAAAAATTTGATTAGTAATAATGTTATAGTTATTATTTTGTGTTTTATAAAAAAGTTGATGCAGATCAGGAGAAGAAAAAACCAAATATCTCAATGGAGTTTTTTCTGCTATTTGTATGAGTGGCACACTGATGTCTGAATTAAAAAAGTTAGCTAAAACTACTGAATTGAGAGAGTCTATTTCTACATTAATTGATAATGGTGGGTAATCGTAATCTTTTTCATCAAATAAATTATCTGTTTGCAATAGAAAATGTGATTTCCAATTTTTCGACAAGGTCCAACTATGTTCTGAACCTAATTGAATCAATGGTTTTTTAAATTTAAGGTCCATTAAACTTAAAAAGGATGATAGTGATTTTTTATCGATATCGTTGCCTATGAAAATTGCAAAACTTGTTTTCTGAGATAGTAATTTTTTTGCAAAAACTCTTAAGTACGATTCCCATTCTTCGGCATTTTGTTTTACAGGATTATTATCAAATAAAATTAAATCATACCTAGTATCCCAAAACGTTTTTAGTGGTTTAGAATACCCATTTTTTGTTAAAAAATAGTGATCTATTTCAAATTTCTTATTACTCTTTAACATATTTTTTAATACACCTGTATTAAAATTCGGTGCACCGGTGATAATCGCTATTTTGTATTCATCTCTTAATACCTGTATTGGTATTATTTGTTTATTGTTAGATATGTTTACTTCGTCAGGAAGTGCATTTACCTGAACAGTGTATTCTACTTCTCCGGTTTCATCTGGATTAATTAAGAATCTAATTTTATCTATGCTACCATTTCCCGATAAATTTAAAATTTTGGAGCCTAATAATTTATTTTTTGAATTTATAGTTACGTTTACCCGCTTATTTACAATACCATATGAAGAAACTAAAACTTCAATTTCAATGTTTTCACCTTTGATTATTACTGGTGGGGCATTGATTGATGTTATTGCAATATCTACTAATGGATTTTTATCTCCAACACCAATAATATGAATTGGTTTTATTGTGTTTAAATTTGATGCTAAAACATCAAAACCCTGATTTGCTTGTCCATCAGTAATAATAATACTTCCAGCGAGATCTTTATTAATATCTTGTTCTATGTGATTGAGAACCTGACCAATATTAGTAGAGGTCTCATTAAATAAATCTTCTCCATTATTCCAATTAGTATCAATTTTTGAACCAAAATTATAAATCTCTAATGGTATCTCTTTCTTTTCTAATCTGTCTATTATATCATCGATTCCTGATGACAAAGAGTTCGAAGATAAATTGGAATGGTAGGACATACTTAATGAATTATCAATATAAATATTCCATTTCAAATCTCTTTTCCCAGATTGAATAATTGTTAATATTGGGTTTAAATAAATAAACAAAAATAGAGAGAAGAGGAATACTCTAATTAAAAATAGTGGCCTTAATTGTTTATTTGCGTAAAACCTTCTATAATAAATAAATAAAATAACAATTATGATTAGAAGAGAAAGCCAGAATAATTGGTCAGGTTTGGTAAATAGTAAACGCAAAACTAAATTAATTTTAAATTTGGTTTTACACTAAAATTTATGGATTCATAATTGCCATTTTTTAATTTTAACTCTCCGACATATCCAATCATAGCTGCATTATCAGTACAAAAGGATAGTTCAGGAAAAATAATTTCTTTTGAGTCTAAGACTGAACTTAATTCTTTCCTTAAAGATTGATTTGCAGCAACACCTCCTGCAATAATGCATGTTTTAAATCCAGTTATACTCAATGCTCTATAAACTTTTTCAACAAGAACGTCAATAATAGCTTTTTGGTAACTAGCAATGACATCGTTTAATTTAATTGATTTAGTTTCTTTAAAATCATCCATGTAGTAAAGCAATGAGGTCTTTAATCCACTAAAACTGAATTCAAGACTATCCTTCGATATTAAACTCCTTGGGAAGTGAACTTTTTCAGGATTGCCTCCTATCGCAGCTTTTTCTATTTCTGGACCACCTGGATATGAAAGGTCTAATATTCTAGCACCTTTATCAAAAGCTTCTCCTGCAGCATCATCTCGCGTTTCGCCTAGAAGAATATATTCACTCATATTCTGGATTGCCCATAATTGAGTATGCCCTCCAGATACTAACAAGCAAACAAATGGAAATTCTAATTTTTCATTTGCTAAAAAGTTAGCAAATATATGTCCTTCTAAATGGTTAACTGGAACCACTGGGATTCCCAAACCTAGCCCTAGACCTTTTGCAAAGCTGATTCCTGTTAATAATGTACCTGCTAGACCTGGACCTTGCGTTACGGATATAGCATTTAGTTCCTTCAATTTAGTTCCAGATTCAAACATAGCACGATTGACTACTTGATTCAAAAGTAGTTCATGCTCTCTTGATGCAATTTCAGGTATTACGCCACCAAATTTTGAATGTACAAGTTGTTGAGAGACTATATTGGATAGTATTTTTCCGTTACTGCAAATTGCCGCTGCAGTTTCATCACAAGAAGTTTCAATGCCTAAGACTATCATTTCAATTCACGAGCAACACCAATTTCAATATTTTTTGGTGAAATATCGCGCCAATCTAATAGAGCTTCAGGTACTTTCACCTCAGGCTCATAAAACTGTTTGAGATGATTCCAATCTTTGAAATCCACAAAAACTGTAATATCATCAGAAGTAAGACCAGATATCTGTTTAACACCACCAATAACTGTGAGTGAAACAGTTTGCGGAGAGGGAAAGACTCTAAATTTATTTGGTACATTTACTACACGGACAGGTATATCTGCTATTATTCTTTCGCTTATGTTTTGGATATCTAAATTTATTTCTACTGTTTTTGAAGAGTATTCGATTAAACGTCCTAATGACTGAATTTTTATTTGGCCAGAATAGAAAGACGTCAATCCATTTATTGTATCAAAGTCTGTTTCAACATGATTTATGAAAATCAACTCCTTCTTTGGTCCTGCAATTTCTATTTCTGAAGGGTTTATCTTTTGTTCACTTACCAGCAGAAAACCAGGCGATGGTTTAACAACTAAATTCGAAATCACTGGAACGATTTTAGAGGAATATTCATCTAAACTAATTTTTATTCGGTTTGGGTAAACTACTTCAACAAAGGAAAGATTGTAATTTAATGGGAGTACTATTTTTTGAGGAAATTTTTCAAAATAATCATTTAAAACAAACTCATATTCATTAGATATTCCTTCTAGATCAAGAACTAGCTTAAATCCACCAAAATTCTTTAAAAGAAATGATTTAAATAAATCCCTACCTGTGCCGCGTAAACGAACTGAAGCATTTGGTGGAACCTCTTCTTGATGTGCTTTTTGAACATTAAGATTCCTAGCCTCAATTGGCAAATCTAAAATGAGAGTGTATTCATTTTCTGAAACAACAAAAACCCACAATAGTAAGGATAGACCAAAAGCTCCAAAAAAGAGTGATAATTTTTGACGAATTAAAGATTCAATGGGTTTATACATTTTGAAAAGAAATTTTCAACCCTAGCTTAAAAATTACTCTTCTTTTTGCTCGTCTGATTCTGGATCAGACAACTCATTCTCTACTCCATCTTTCTCAGCTTGACTAGCAATATCTAGTAATTCTTGAGGCAATTCTAATTTCTCCCCCGATTCTGTTTTTTGATTGGTCAAATATTGCTTAACCTCATCATTTGCAGACCTTCTATTACCTGCTCCTGCTAGTTCTTCTTTATAAAGAATAACTTTTTTATCCTCAGGTGACACTTTCATTACAATTCCAGATAGGTTAGCCCCTATCTCATATTGTGTTGCAAGTGCACGCCTGTCTTTTTTAGACATTTTCCCAAATGGAATTATACCTTCAACTCCCAATTCTAATTGAATTATAATACCCTTATCTAATACTCTTATAATTGGGCCGCTAACTTCTTTGCCTGCCTCATAATGAGTTACAATATCAGGCCATGGATCGTCTTCAACTTGTCTAAAACCAAGAGATATGCGTCTATTCTCTCTAGAAACTTCTAGAACTCGAACTTCAATCTCTTGGTCTTTTTCCACAATCTCTTTTGGATGCTTTACTACTTTTGTCCATGATAGATCGGAAACGTGCACTAAGCCATCAATACCTTCCTCTAAGGCAGCAAATGCTCCAAATTGAGTTAGATTTTGTACTACTGCTTTATGCACTGTTCCCACCATATATTTTTCTTCTATCACATCCCAAGGGTCTGGTGTGAGCTGCTTTACTCCTAAGCTGATTTTTTTGTCTTCAGAATCGATAGATAAGACTTTAGCATCAACTTCATCACCCATATTATATACCTCGGATGGGTTTTTGATATGCTTTGTCCAGGAGATTTCAGACACGTGCACTAATCCTTCAACGCCTGGTTCTATTTCAATAAAACAACCATAATTTGTCAAACTGACTACTTTACCTTTTACGACATTACCTATAGGATATTTAATTTCCACATCCTCCCAGGGGTGAGGAGCAAGTTGCTTAAGACCAAGGGATACCCTTTTTCTCTCTTCATCATACTCAATTACTTTCACTGTAATTGAATCATTCATTGATAAGACCTCTGAGGGATGGTTCACTCTTCCCCATGACAAATCAGTAATATGTAGCAGACCATCTATACCACCTAAATCAACGAAGACACCAAAATCAGTAATATTCTTTACTCTACCTTCCAATATTGAACCAACTTCGAGTTCCTTAAATAAGGCCTCTCTTTGTTCTTGTAAACTGTCTTCAAGAATAATTTTGTGCGAAACAACAATATTTTTTCTTGATTCATTAAATTTTACGATACGGATTTCAATTTCTCTTTCCAGATATAAATCAAAATCTTGAATGGGTCGAACGTCAACTTGTGAGCCTGGTAGAAATGCTTGAACAACACCCAAATCAACTATAAGCCCTCCTTTAATGCGTCGGACTATTTTACCTGTAATCGTTTTTTCACTTTCATAAGCATCTTTTAATTCTTTCCATCTACGCATGAAATCAGCTTTTTCTTTGGAAAGAATAGTATTCCCACTGGCATCCTCAATGAATTCAAGGTAAACCTCTACTTGATCTCCAATTTCAGGTAAATCATCTGACCTAAACTCAGACCTGTCGATAATACCTTCAGATTTGAAACCTATATCAATTAAGACATCTCTATCGTTCATCCCAACTACACGCCCTTCAATCAAGGAGTGTTCTGAAATATCACCAAATGTGCTAGAATATTTATTCTCTATTTCAATGTCAATTTCATTAGAATTTTCTTTTTCATGAAAATCATTATCATTTAATATCTTTATATCCTTAAATAATTTAGGATCAAGATAGTCTAGTGTTTCGGCAACATTTTCGGCCGTGGCGGGAGGCACATCTTTTGTGCTGACCTTTTCAATATCCTGTTCTACAGAATTTGATGAGGTCTCTTCAACTGCCTGTTCTTCATTTTTTTCTTCAAACATATTCTTTATGTTTCCTTTTTTTATTTTGTTTTACTATTTCAACTATTCTATTGACTTGTTGTTCAATAGTTAAAAAACTTGTATCGATAACAATAGCATCTTTTGCTTGCCTGAGCGGTGAAAAATCTCTTTTTGAATCTAATTCATCTCTTTTTCTAATACTTTCGATTAATTCGCTCAATGTAAGAAGTTCATTTGATTCTTGTAAATCTAAAAATCTTCTTTTTGCTCGAATAGTTATATCAGCTATTAAAAAAAACTTAAAATCTGCGTTCGGAAAAACTACTGTACCAATATCTCTACCTTCCAAAACACAATTATTACCACCAGCAATATTTCTTTGAACCTGTACCATCTTTTCTCTGACCTCTAAGATTGCACTAACTTTACTAACATTGGAAGAAATCTTAACTGTTCTAATTGAATCTGTTACATTTTTTCCATTTAGCATTATTTGATCATTTTGGTCAAATTCTATTTTTAAACTTTTTAGATAAAGTTCAACTTTGCTTTGATCATTCAACTCGATTTCAGATTCACTAATTCCAAGGGTTACTGCTCGATACATTGCTCCAGTGTCTAGATGAATGAAACCTAATCTTTTAGAAACTGCCTTTGCAGTTGTACTTTTACCAGATGCAGAGGGGCCGTCAATAGCTATTATCATATCATTTAATTCTCAATAAGCCGGCGAAGTTAACTTTTGAAAATCTTTTTGCCAATGAAGAAAATTGTTATTGATCATAAAGAGATTTGATTTCTTTTGATGTTAGTTGCCGGTATTCACCTTCGCTTAGGTTACCCAGTTTTAGGTTTGAATATCCAATTCTTTTTAAGCTTAATAATTTTATTTTTAATCTAAAAAAAATTCTTCTTATTTCTCTTTTCTTGCCCTGTCTCAATCTCAACTTAACTTTTGATCTTCCTTTTTCAGTTTCTTGGTCTAACATTTCCGCTCTACCGTATTCTTTATCTCCAATATAAATACCACGTGATAACTTCCTAATATTAACAGGGTCTACTCTTCCCTCTATTATAGCTTCATAATCTTTAGGTACTCGATTACTTGGATGAGTCAAATAATGATGAAGATCACCGTCATTTGTTAATAATAATAGACCTTTAGTCTGCTTATCCAATCTGCCGACTGGAGAAAGTCTTAATTTACTTTTGACATAATCCATTACTGTTCGCCTTCCATGTGTATCACTAACTGTAGTTATTACTTTTTCAGGCTTATTAAGCATGTAGACTATTTTCTCATTGGAGGGGGTTAATCTCCTTCCATCAAAAAAAATTTTATCTCCCGGGCGTACATCATACGCTGGATCTAGACAAATTTTACCATTGACTTCTGTTGTTGCCATCTGAATTAGTTCATCAGACTTCCTTCTTGAGGCCACACCAGATTTTGCTAGATATTTATTTAAACGCACAATCTAATCGACTTTTATATTTTTAACTTTTGAATCTAATTTTTCTTCTTTAGAAGACTCGAAATCAAAAACAGCCATTTGCTCACCTAAACCAGGATCTGATGCTATAATTTCATTTATTTCTTTTAATTTTGGCAGATCTGATAATCGATTTATCCCAAAATACTCCATGAATACATCAGTAGTAGAATACAAGAGAGGACGACCAGGACCTGCATCTCTACCTTTAATTTTTATGAGATTTTTCCCTAACAAATTTTTTATNACTCCGCTTGAATCAACNCCCCTGATNGCNTCGATCTGATATCTACTTATAGGNTGCTTATAAGCAATGATNGCAAGGCAATCCATAGATGCNACTGANAGNGNAATTCTGTGNGATTTCTTCAGCATTNGCCGAATNTAGANCTCGTATTCNTTTTTTGATACAAGNTGAAATCCACCAGCNATNTTTTTGATTTCAAAAGCATGTGACTCTTTTTNATATTGTTTATTTAAANTNTCAATTATCCTTTTCAGGTTTGGAGTATCAGGACTAAANANCCCATTCACNTTTGTTTGAGTCAATGGCTCAGGACTTGCAAAAAGCAAAGCTTCTATTATCCTATTTAATTCAGAATCTTTCATTATGATTTTAATGTAAGATGAAAAAGTTCTATNTCTCCAAAAACATCGGTTTGTTTTAAACTACATATACCCTCTCGCACCAAATCTAAAACAGCTAAAAACGTGACNACAATCTCCATTCGTGATTTTAAGCTATTAATGATTGTAGTAAATGTTAGTTTACCTTCACCGTCAAAATATTTTAGGATAAGCTCTTTTTGTTTCTCTAATCTTATGGGCTCACGACTAAGCTCAAACTGTGAAATAACAGGCTTTAATTCAATCGCTTCTTTGAATTTTNTTGCAAGATCATAAAGCGTTATATCCTTGAAATAAACTTCTAATNCATCATCTTCNGATATNGATAACTCTTGTTCGAATTGCCTCCTAATATTTTGACTACTATNNANNGCCATATTTTTNAATATNTCAGAAGCGTCACGNAATCTCTTATAATCTATTAGTTGTTGCATTAACTCTTCTCTAGGATCGATTATCTCACCATCTTCATCCAATTCAGGTCTAGGAATCATCATTCTAGCTTTNACTCTCATCAGAGTTGAAGCCATAACAATAAAATCACCTGCTAGAATTAAATTAGCCCGCTTCCAATNNTCAATTACATCTATAAATTCTTTAGTAATTTTTGCAATTGGAATATCATAGATNTCCAGCTCATCNCTTCTNATAAAATATAGTAAAAGATCTAANGGACCCTCAAAATTTTCTAATTGAATNTTATANATCATTTTAAATAATTAATCCCAACTGANGACCTNACTCTATCNAATACTTTATCAGCTANTAAGTTGGCTTTTTTTGCACCATAACTAAGGATTTCACGAACTTCTTTNGGTTTATTNACTATAGAAGCTCTTTTTTCTCTGTANGGATAAAAGTAATCCATTATCTTNTGGAACAGTTCACTTTTAACATCTCCATATCTCAAACCTTTATTATCGTATCTGTCTGANAGCTGTGATTTACCTTCTCTATCTAAAAATAGACTGAAAAGTTGAAATAAAGGTGTCTCTTTATCTTTTGGNTCATCAATATTTGCTGTATCAGTTACTATTTTCATTATTTTNTTTCTAATTTTTTTTTCAGTTTCAAANATTGGAATTGTGTTGTTGTATGATTTACTCATTTTNTTTCCATCAATACCTGGAATCAATTGATTGTCTTTTTCAATATCCGGCTCAGGTATAACTAATGTATTTCCATATGAATTGTTGAATCTNATTGCAATATCTCTNGCNATTTCTAAATGNTGTTTCTGNTCTTTNCCCACTGGAACTAGTTCAGTATCGAATAACAAAATATCTGCTGCCATAAGNACTGGGTAAGAATAAAGCCCTACATTTGGNGTGATACCTTGCGAAATCTTATCTTTGTATGATGTTGCACGGTCTAGTAACCCAACTCCGGTATGAGATGCTANAATCCACATTAATTCTGTNACNTTCGGAACGTCAGATTGAACCCAGAAAGTTGANTTTTCAGGATCTAGGCCTAAAGCTAGAAAGTCACAAGCCGCATTAAAAGTATTATCGGATAAGGTTTCTGATGNNGGTGTTGATGTNAGAGCNTGGTAATTAGCGATGAAACAAAACAATTCATTATTGGATTGATATTNNATCATTCTAGACATCATTCCAAAATANTTTCCAAGATGTAANAAGCCAGAAGGNTGTATTCCNCTGAGNACTCGACTTCTNTTNTNNNNAGACATNNNATTNACTAGNCACTTNTAAATGGTTCCATAAATAANTATGGACGCCATTCNTTTTGCTGCTCATTNACATATCTTTGGAAATAATACAATCTATTTGGACGCTTTGGTTTTTTTTTCAANGCCATGCCTACTTCNTCTGGCATCCTATNNCCTTTCTTCTGGTTGCATGGTTTGCAGGCTGCAACTAAATTTTCCCAAGTGTCTACTCCACCTCTNCCCTTTGGAGTNATGTGNTCTATAGTTAANGGTATCTTTGACACACCACAATACTGACATGAATATTCATCTCTCGCNATNACATTTTTNCTNTTCAAATCGACTGAAAGATTATCATACCTNACATAATCCTTTATNTTAATNACGCTTGGAAGNTCNTANGATAGACTCGGGCTNTTAACTTTATCATCATAACTAACTAGTATATCTACTTTATCAAGGTATTCCATACAGATTGCCCTTTTTGCAGTGCAAACCATCATAGGTGTATAATTAGCATTGAGTACCAATACTGCACGACTTAATAAACTACAGTTAACTGAACCAGTGGAGGGCATTTTCATATTTCAAATTTACGTTTAATAGAATGACTTGAAAGGTAGATATCTAGTAGTTTCTTATTATAATCTTTTTTTGAAGAATCAATAGAATCAAGTTTAACAGTCCCTTGTGCATGTAAAAGTCCGGNCCCTTTGGTAGAAAATCCGACATGGGTTACTTTATCTTTTGAACCAAAAAAATGTAAATCACCCGGCTTTGCATCACTGAGATCAATTTGGTCATTACTAAAAAAGATTATTTGGTCTNTTGCATCTCTAGGAATTTCAAGACCACAAATTTTAAGTACAGACTGAACTAATCCCGAGCAATCAAAACCTAAAGATGATTTNCCNCCCCATTTATANGGNNTANCCACNAATTGNNTAGCTACATTCAATTACTTTNNCTGAACCNAATTTTTTATTNATCANNATNGAACCTGNTATATAATTTTCNATCTGNGANCCAAATGGGTATTTACTNTTAAAANNNCCACCATTTTTTGGGTAGACAACTAAGTATTTTGGNTTGTTTCTTTCTAANGATCGAATTCCATAAAAAGAGTTTACCCAACCAATATATCCATCTTCGCACTCAATTTTAAACCAGTTATCTTTATGCCNNAATATCCTACANGATTCTCCATAAATAGCCTCTGTGATACAAGAAGAGTTGAAATCTGGATGACTATAAACTAGAGCAGACCCAGCTTTAATTATAAACCATTTNTTTTTTGCTTTTGNCATTCAAAAAATTAACATAAATAGACATTTTTGCTATTGCTACATTTTTTTTAGATTGGTAGATTGGNTAAACTATTACTATTCATTTATGTCAGGGAAACCCGTGAAATTCGGGCACAGTCCCCGCTACTGTAATTGCAGAATACTTGTTCATTATTTTCCATTTCATAATTTCAAATTGAAAGAAGGCGAATCAAGTTGAAACTGCCTAAGTCAGGAGACCTGGATAATTGCATATTGAAAATTAACACTTTCGGGTGAAAAGTGAGATTCTATGAGTCCAATCTTCATACCCGGTTTAAACCAGAGGATAGATGTATTATGAAAAAAATAACGTTTTTTAGTATTTTATTAATTTTTAGTTGTGAAGACTCATTAGATCAAGACCAGAGCTCAAATCTTGTTTTTGTTGCATCTGAAGGAACTTATGGGAATAGCGATGGATCAATAGCCGTTTTCTCAGAAAATGAAAAGATTCAAACTATTGATGCCGTTGGTGATGTTGTCCAATCATTATTAGTTGACGGCAACAATCTCTTTGTTATTGTTAACAATAGCCATCTAATTAAGCGATATAGTATAACTGAAACAGGTCTAAGCTTACCAGGTATAGAAATTGAAACAGATAATTCAAGCCCAAGAGAAATGGTTATAGTCAATGATAAGCTTTACTTTACTAATTGGAACTCACGAGATGTGAAAGTCCTTGATCTTATAACTTTTTCAGTTTCCTCTACGATATCGATTGATGGAACTCCAGAGGACATCGTAACTGATGGAGACTTTTTATGGGTAAGCATACCTCAATTAGAACTTTACGATGGGAATAATGGATCTAGTGTTGTAAAAATAGATCTCGATTCAGAGGAAATTATTGAGACATATGATGTTGGCCGTGGACCTGAGCATATGTTAATTCAGGACAACACTTTGTGGATATCAAGAACTTTCTATGCCTCTGATTGGTCCTCTACTTATTATGGCTCAAGTAAACTTGACTTGATTTCTGGTGAAGTAACAACAATAAACTATGGTTTAGGTCTTGTTTGTGGTGGAAATGTTCTTAAAATGAATAATGAGGTATACAGGACAGTTAATGGTGGTGTAGCCCCATTAGACGCCGCTCTTGAACTAAATATATCTGGTAAAATAGGATCTTATCAGAATCTATACTCGGCATCATCAATGAGTGACAATTTATATTTAGGAACAAGTGACTATGTTGCACCAGACACCGTAAATATTCATAATAATCTTGGTGAATTGAAAAGTACCTTAGTCGTCGGTGTCTTACCTGGTGATTTTGCCACTTGGGAAAGTGACTAATCTTTAAACGCCCAAGAGATTGTTAAATTAACTTGGCGACCAAGGGCAGGCATGTCAGGTTGAATCTTAAAATAATTATTTTCATCCGGATTAAGCAAACCCAACATTAATTCTTCAATATTGTACCATTCGTATGCAATAATCAATCTTGAGACTTGAGCGGTTATCTTAGCATTAATAATATTTATTGGCTGGTAAAGATTTGTGTTTCGTCTATTTTGTGGCACCATCTCTATGAAATTGAAATTTGTTCTACTAGTCCTTGACTGAAGATGTTTTAATTCACTGTCTATGCCAATTTTCATAAAACCATCAAATAACTTAAAATTAGATTTTAATTTTAACCCAAACCAATTGCCTAAACTTCCAGAATAGATACCCATAGGTTCCTGGATAACGTAATTGATCTCTGTATCAAAAAAAGGAATACTATTTGTTTGATAAGTTATGTTTATTCTATTAAACGAAGATTCATTATTTAAAGAGTCTTCATTTATTTGATTCATTAATTCACTTTTATCATTAATGCTAGAGACCATGGCGGAAATCTTATCATTTTTTAAGTTTACAGTAATCAATCCAGTAATGGTTTCTATTATTGAATAATTTCTTAATAAATCAGGAAATTGAGATTTAAAATAAGGATGGTTGGGCTTGTAATCTAAATTATAATGCAAATTTAGATTTACCAGACGAAATGTTTTCCCAATATCTAAACTACGTTTTATAAAATTTTCGTTTTCAAAATGAAAAATGCCTGTAGATATTTTTATTTGATCTTTACCAAATTGAAATAATAAATCTTCCCATTCTGTAGATTTCAAATCTTCTGTTTTGACACCTCTCACATTTTTACCAAATAATAGGACGGCATCATATTTGAAAAATTGAAAATCAACCTCAAGCTGATATTGCTGTCTAGTTAAATAACGCGCTTTATTGGTTAGTGCCAGCGAATGATTTGTTTTATATCTTTGTAGAAAATAATCGATTGACAATTTAATATTTGCCTTATTACCTCCTCTATTCCAAAAGAGATTTGATGCCGTTATACGATTATCAATTAGGCTTCCATCTAACGAATCAGGATAACCTGAATTNGTATTAAAATGCCCTAGAGAGATACCACCATCATTTCTGTCTTTAACTGATTTATAATTGAATATATACGATTGCTGTTGCGGTTGCAGTGAACCATTTGAATATTGATTATTACCACCCGCATATGTTCTTTTAAAACAATGGAATTTTGTATTCCTTTTTTTCAGACCATAGACTAGGGTAAGTCCAAATCTGTCTAGTAAATAATCTCCTTGATCATATTGAAAGTTAGAGATTATACCAACTGAATCTGTTTCAGTAGCTGTATCTAGATTTTTTGATCTAAATCCCTTCTCAATTTCTGGTCCAAACATTCTAGGGTATGCAGTCCATGTTCCATCAAATAAAAGGTTGTTAGAACGCCAATCTGAATTCCAAAAAATCGCACCTCCTTGATTAAGNTANCCANATTGTCCTCCCCAATCAAAAGGNANAACTTCAATATTNTTAGCTGACANTAGTNCNGCACAGAAAAATNATGAAAAAGATTTCATTTTAATTNTTNATTCGATTGATATAACCTGGTACTACAANCGAAAAAATAAGAGTATTAGAAAANATATGCATAANAGTAAATAATATTCCAGANACTGCGTATGNTANTGCCTCNTCTAANTTATATCCCGCACTAATTGGGTATGCAAGTGTTGTAACACCATCATACCATAGCGCACTAAGAAAACCCAATNTTCCAGATATTGGTATTANCANCNTNTAACTTAAGTTGAAAAGAAATATTCTTACAGAAGCACCCANAAACCCAATTACTCCCATTGCNAATATTTGACTTACTAATANNGGGAAATAAATNAGTCCNGATCCGAGTGGATTCANNACTGAATAAATTAACATTGATGTNCCACCAACNATTGCTCCAAAATAAAAACCTAGNGTNATTCCTGCTAGAAAAACAGTTACAGANATAAATTCTAAGTTTGGAATTAACATAAAAACAAAGCCCAANCCAATAGCTGTAGAAGTAAAGATTGCAGCTCTTACAAGGTTATTCAAATCCATCATTCTTAAAAATAGGAACTTTAAAATAATTATGCCTATTTGTGAAATCACCTTTTTCTTGNTCTTTGCTTAANACATCTGACATTANNTTCATTTTGGCATCAAGTACAATGATATGCCTTACCANTAATGCTTCANGGAANAGAGGTTGCTTTTGAAAATCAAATCCAAGCTCATTATTGCAATTTAGAATTATGTGTTCAATCATTTTTGAAAAGTTTTCTGGAAAGTTTTTTATCTTTTGTATTGCNTCTTTTACNATATCTCNACTNATNNCACTATGACCAATTAGATAGCCCTCAATTGTAAAATCTACCTCATATTCAGAATTTATTTCATTGACCTTACCAATTCCATGAAGGAANATACCTGCAAGCACTANGTCACGATCAACATTNTAAATAGCACATATTTTTTTNGCAACTGCCGATGTTGAAATAATTTGTTCCATNTATCCAGATCTATAGCTGTAATGCATATTTATTGACCCAGGAATAACGAGTAATCTTTTTTTGTTAGAATTGTATACAATTTTTAATAATCTTTTAATTGATGAGTTTTTTATCCTNTCAATTAATTGTTCAATTTGGACCCACATTTTTTTTGGGTCTTTTTTTGAAGATGGTACAACCATTGAAGGATCAAATCCATAGCGGCCGTAGTGTTGAACAGTTGCTTTGTTTATTTTTTTTATTATTAATTGAGGTTTTTCTAAAAATATTTCTACTTGNCCTGAGACTGCTACTGCATTGCCTGCATTAAACTTATCATTTAATACAGAGACGTTGTCCCAAATTTTAGCTGAGATATGGCCAGTCACATCTCGCAGTTCAAGATCGATATATAGATCGCCACTACGAGTGAATCTTAAATGTTTATCAATACAGAGATAGAAACCTTGAACTTTATCGCCTTCTGTAAAAGTATTTATTGGATTAAGCTTTTTCATATAATGTCTATTCTTGCTCCTTCAAATAAAAGACTATTTAATGCTAATTTCTACTATGATAGGCCAAGAATATACTCTAGAAGAAATCTCATATTCACGTAAAGAAGATAGAAGGATTATGGAATCGGTTTTAAAATTCTGGTTCGCTGATCCTAAAACATTAAACTTTGTTTCGCCTGATTTCAAATACCCGTTTGACTTTTTGAGTTGGATTAAGCTCTATAATAAAAATCAAAACTCTAAGATTACTACAATAGTATTAAAACATAATGATTGGATTATAGGACATGTAAGTATTGAAATTGAAAAAGAAATTAGTAAAATATTTCATTTATTTCTTGAAAAGGAGCATAGGAAAAAAGGTCTCTCGATTAGAATCTTAGAAGAGATTGAAAAGTATGGTAAAGAGTCAGGTACCAAGTTTGTTCAAGCTTCAATTCAAAAAAAAGATACTATTTGCCTTAAACTATTNANTAAATCNGGTTATAAAAATCAAAGTTTAAGGAATNCNAAGTCAACCANTATGATTAAAANTTTAANGTAAGGAATTTATTTTTTGGGCNTGACAAAGAGTTGATGTACATGNCGAACAACNTCATAACCATGCTCTNCAGCAATTTNATCNTGAAGATTCTCAAGTTNCTCATTATAAAACTCAATTATGTCTCCTGTATCAATACATATCATATGATCATGGTGTTTATCATCTAGGCGNGGCTCAAAAAGACTTCTTCCTTCNCCTACATCCATNTTCCTAACTAATCNNTTTTTAACCAATACATCTATAGTNCTATAAACTGTAGCTCTAGAAACTTTNACACCATTTGATTTGAGTTNTAAATAAATATCTTCAGCATCTCTATGCTCTTTGCTCTGGCGTATTTCATCCCAAATANCCTTCCTTTGTTCTGTATAACGAAGTCCTTCAGATTTAAGAATCTGAATTAATATTTTTGAAAATGAGTCTGACAAATCTTCNNNTNGTTNAAANGTNTTNAGTTTTTTTTAATTTTAATAANAANAAAAGTATAATAATAGNAGAATTAGNTTTAACTAACCTTTGTCAAATTTGCGTATTTTACAATTANTTTNTTCTTTGTNCCATCCTTNAAGATAACACCAACTCTTTGATTCTCTCCAGTNCCNCTAAGAACCATAATCTTACCAATTCCNAANATAGAATGCTCCACNATATCTCCAACTNTAAAATCATCGAATGTAGTAACTGTTCGAGTAATCTCAATTTTTGTTCTTTTTTGCAATGTTCCACCAACAACTCTACGAGTCAATGCAGATTGAAATTCAATNCGGTCAAGGAATTCTGGAGGTATTTCACCAATAAATCTACTTGGCATTCCTANTATGTTCTCACCACCCATTCTTCTTCNATTNGTGGCATATAGTAGAAAAACCCTNTCCTGNGCACGNGTGAGTGCAACATAAAATANTCTTCGNTCCTCNTCAAGTTCTTTTTTATCTTCGATTGATTGATACAAGGGGAATAAGCCNTCGTCNAATCCNGATATAAAAACCACNGGGAATTCTAAACCTTTNGAGGAATGTACCGTCATTAGAGTCACTCGGTTATCTGAATCATTCCAATGATCTATATCNGANAAAAGCGAAACTTCTTCAAGAAANTCACTNAGCTGAACATCNNATTTTCTAGANCANAATTCATCTATNCTATTTAAAAGCTCAACAACATTATCATATCTTTCTTTAGATTCTTCATCCTTAGAGTTTTTAAATTGATTCAAAATACCTGCTTCATCTATTAAACTTCGACTTAATTCACTTGCACTTAGTTTATTTCTCAATCCNTAATACTTTTTTATCAATTTGTAAAATTTTACAAGTGATTCAGATTGTTTACCTCTGATAGGTAGTTTGTCAGCATTTTTCAANACTTCGAATAGTTCNATATTATCTGCATTGGCTTGNGAAACACATTTGTCCATTGTTTTCATGCCAATCCCTCTTGGCGGNAAATTGACTATCCTCCTTAGTGATACAGTGTCTCTTAAATTGATGACCAATCTTAAATAAGCAATNACATCTTTTACTTCTTTTCGATTATAGAANCTAACACTTCCAATTAAATTATAAGGAATNCCCATTCTTCTAAAACTATCTTCTAATGCTCTTGATTGGGCATTGGTNCTNTATAAAACTGCAAAATTGGAGAAAGTACGTTTATTTAATTTGATCTCTTTTTCTAAAGCAGAAATAATTGCATCNGCNTCTTCTAATTCATCTCGAGTTTCAAATAAACCTAATAATTCNCCTTCTCCATTTTCAGCAATTAATTCTTTTTTNGCTCTTTGATCGTTATGAGTAACTACCGCAGTTGCAGCNTCAAGGATTTGTTGAGTTGATCTATAATTTTTTTCTANCGTNAAGATTCTACAACTCGGAAAAAATTTCTCAAAATCAAGTATATTAGTNACATCTGCNCCTCTCCATCCATAGATTGATTGATCATCATCACCAACTACACAAATTTGTTCATTTTTTTGTGCTAATTTTGTTAGTAAATAAAATTGAGGNCTNTTCGTNTCTTGATATTCATCTACAAGAATATATTTCCANTTTCTTTGATACTTTGCAAGGATCTTTGGATTTTGNTCNAATAACTCTATGGGAAGAAGCAATAAATCATCAAAATCTAGAGCATCATTTTCTCTTAGTGCTTTTTGGTATGAACTGTAAATCTCGACTATCTTCTTTTCAATAATTGTTCTAGCCTTACGCGATTGTGCTTCAGGCATGATCATTTTATTCTTCAAGTAACTAATTTGATTACGTGCTTGATTTGGTGTGACCTGATCTTTTGTAATATTTTTATCTTTTAGTATAACTTTAAGTAGGTCTAATTGATCTTGGACATCATATATAGCGAAATGGGGGCTTATTTTTAAATGCTTTGCTTCTACTCTTAAAACTCTTGCAAAAACTGAATGGAAGGTGCCAATTGTAATTGGTAGATCATCTTTCTTCAACAGACCCATGACCCTTTCTTTCATTTCTTTTGCTGCTTTATTTGTGAAGGTTACAGAAAGAATATTTTCTGGTTTATAGAGTCCTTTATTGATGAGAAAATACATTTTATGTGTCAAGACTCGAGTTTTGCCACTACCCGCACCAGCAAAAATCAATATTGGCCCATCATTTGCCTCAACGGCAGCTTTTTGTATTTTATTTAACTTTTTCAAACTCATCTTTTCTTTCTCTTATTTTTAAGTTCACGTCTAAGCTTTTGCAATTTTCTTTTGGCTTTATTATGGTCTTTTTCGTTTGTTGTAAAGGTATGATAACCATCACCAGTTGCTACAAAATATAAAAAATCATTTTTTTCCGGGTACAAAGCGGCGAGTAGAGAATTTTTACCTGGAGAATTAATTGGCCCAGGCGGGAGACCTTCATTCAAATAAGTATTGTAAGGGGATTTTATTCTCAAATCTCTATTTAATAATCTTCTAGGTGAATCAGGTATTATATATTGAATTGTTGGATCTGCTTGCAATCTCATTCCTATATTTAGCCTGTTATGATAAACTGCAGAGATCTTAGCTCTTTCACTATTATATATAGCTTCACCTTCAATGATTGATGCTAACGTAACAATATCATGCTTCGTCATATCTAAATTTTTCATTTGAGTTATATGATTCTTAGTCCAGAACGATTGATGCATTGATAAAAGGTGACTCAAAATTGATTTGGGTGTTTCACCAACAAAAAAGAAATATGTATCAGGTAAGAGGTACCCTTCGATTGATGATGAAGATATTTTATTTTTCTCAAGGAATTTAGAATTTGAGGTAAGAGAAATAATTTCTGCACTATCAAGTGTCATTTCCTTACTTAAATGACCAGCAATCTGATGAATGTTCCATCCTTCCAATATTCTAACTCTTTTTATTTCAGGTGCACCATATATAATTTGGTCTATAATCTCATAATTTGAATTTGCATTTACTAAGTTAAATGTTCCTATCGGGATCTCTTTTTCCTTGCCAAGTAGTTGAACGGCTAGGCAAAACATTTGTTTATTTGAAATAACTTTTTTTTCATTGAGTATCTGAGCAATACGTTTTAAAGAAGATCCAGGTTCAATGGTAATTTTGATTACTGAATACTGGTTATTTTGAGGCCAAAACAAAATTAATCCTGACATAAGGGAACCAAAAACGACTATTGTCAATAAAAGTATAACAATAATACGTCTTTTATTAAATTTTTCACTCATTTATTGGCGGCAAACTTAACCTTATTTTATAAAATTTATATTACTTTTGTTAATGAGGCCTATTTAAAATAAAAATGATTTTGGGTGGATATCAATGTACTGTAATTTTAGAGCATAAATGAGCAAACTGTTCCATAGCGATGAATCTAAAGATTCGAATACTTTATTTGAATCCTGGTCTTTTTCTAAAATAAACTATCTATTATTTATTTCAGGTCTGGTACTGATAATTGTTGGTTATATAGTAATGGGTTATGGCGAAGTAAACAGTTTTCAAAGTTTAGGTCTTGCACCCACTATGTTATTTTTAGGCTATATCGTATTTATTCCAGGTGCTCTTATCTATAAAGATAGAACACTCAATAAGGATTAGTTTAGGGATCGTAGTTCAGTTGGTTAGAACGCCGGCCTGTCAAGCCGGAGGTCGCGAGTTCAAGTCTCGTCGGTCCCGCACAGAGAGTAAGTACCAACTACCTCTCAATAAAACCCTCACTTAATTGTGGGGGTTTTTTGTATCATCTTTAATCATTTCTAATCATCTATACCAAAAAAAAGGACACAAAAGTGAAGGACACACCTATAGGCGTATGAGTAATTAGGTGCCTTCCTTAATCCATATTCCCCACAAAGTATTTGAAAAGAAAGTCCGTTTCCTGTTTGTGGGATG
>NZWG01000079.1 GCA_002698235.1 Fidelibacterota bacterium
GTATCCTCTGCGAGGTGAATATTAAACCATTTAATAAGCAGTCAATTAATTTTCATAAGAAATATGGTTTTAAAATAATCGGTGAGCAAGATACCGAAAATAGAACAAAGAGAGTATCCTATATGATGTATGAGATCAATCGATAAATATCGATTTTTTTATAAAGGATCTTGTATTCGTGGAATATTTAGCTAGTTTATTATGAGGTAGTATTGAAAGTGAGAAAATTAATTATAAATTCTATTTTGATGATCATGTCAGTCTCAATATTGATCTCTCAGGATTGGGAACAGTCATTCAGTGCAGGAACTTTTGATGCAAATAACTTATTTATGGGTGGTTCGGAGGTGATGCATCTTGTTCCTCATAAAAATAAACTGTTTGCATCTATTGGATACTGGCAAGATGAGAATAATATCTGGTATGGCGGAAGTGATCTAAGTATTGGATGGTCTCAAGTTATATGTTTGGAAAATGAAGATGATGATTGGCAAGTAGACTTAGACCTTGGNTATAACCATTTAAGACCCGGNATCCTAAAACAGGTTATCTTTACTANAGATTACACCGGCNTTCNACTNAACTCTCCTGATACGTTGTTAATTGCNGGTNCTTTTTCTCCGAATTATATATCNGGTATNGTTTCTGCTAATATATTCNTACGAGATGANCAAGATGGCNCATGGAATCAAATTTTAGTTTATGAGGGNGATTACTCTTCTGAAGAAAGTTATTCCATGCGCGATATTGAAATATTCATGGATCAAGTTACTGGNATTGAGAACCTTATCGTCTCTGTAGGAACGCAGGGAATNTTCAGTGGGAAATACAATCCTGAAATAGATGGTAAAATTGAAATGGTCACATTGCCAGAATTTGGACCATTGGGTACCCGTCCATTGGGAATTACAACGGCTAATGATCAATTATATTTTTCTTCTGGAAGTAAAATCTTTAAGAGGAACGATGGCATTGATCCAAATTATGAGGTTGTCCATAATTTTAATGACCTAAGTTCATATGTGAATCCTTCTGTTGGCGGCGTCAGAGGTTTATCAACAGTTCCTAATCCATCTGGGCAGAATGAATCACTTATTTTGATGTGGTGTCCAGATGGTCAATCCAAAGGAATAATTTTTAGACTTGATCCTCTTGAGGCACAGGNGTTTGATAGAGTNTATGAAACAAAAATTTCATTACTGGTCGAGGATTACTTGCCTGGAGAAACTGTAAACTACCTATTAGGAGCGTATAACGAATTTTATNCATATATAGACCCCTTAACNAATGCTCAGTATACNATGATTGGTATAGAGTCTTTAATTCAAGAAAATATATACCCATCATGGAATAGTTATTATAGTGGTGGAATAATCGNTCTAAGGAATAATGANGGGCAGTATTCNATCCAAGAGGTGAATGGAGCAATTGATTTTAATGATGATCCTCTGGTCTCAGTAAGGTGTTATGTTTCATCTCCATTTGAAAATGAAACTGCAATCTATTTTGGTGGATTTGANCCAAACGGCCACACATCTACAAATAATGCTTGGATCTATAAAAAAAATTGGAATAGTCTAGATTTGGATGCTCAGAATTCAAATTCAGCTGCTCATTATAATTTGAAAAATAATTATCCTAATCCTTTTAACTCTTCAACCAATATTTCTTATTCACTATCAAAGGAAAATTTTATAACCATTACTGTGTATGACCTTACTGGCAATAAAATCAAGTTATTGGTAAATGACTATAAAAGTATTGGGAATCATACTGTCAATTGGAATGGCGTAAATGAAAAAGGTGTGTCTGTTTCAGCNGGATTGTATCTCTTTAGCATTGAAGTAGATAAATTTAGANANACCAAAAAAATGATACTGTTAAAATAAAAATACTTTTAATCGTAAAAGTTCAAAGTTTTANGTATTAAACTTCNTTTCACAGGTTGAATGGTAAGAGAGTCAGATGAATGATAGGATAGATTCTATTGATATTTTGAGAGGATTTGCTGTTCTTGGTATACTTATTATGAATATATCGAGNTTTGCAATGCCTTCGATGGCATATTTTAGTCCATTTGTATATGATGTAAATCTTTTAAATCATATTATATACTCGATTACTCATATCATAGCAGACCAAAAATTCATGGCAATTTTTTCAATGCTCTTTGGAGCAAGTACCTTATTGTTTANAAATAGTATAAAAAGATCTGGTAAGAGTCCTTTTATATCATTTTATAATCGAAACTTTTGGCTATTAATTGTAGGATTTATACATTCGACCTATTTCTGGTATGGTGATGTATTATTCATTTATGCTCTTTGTGCTTTTTCATTGTTCTTTTTTAAAAGTATATCTCCAAAAAAACAATTCATTTTGGGNATTCTAATATATCTGATTCCAACTTTTTCAAATTATGCTATTAATGAATACGTATTAGACCATCTAGATGCAGAAGACCAGAGGCAAATTAAACTGCATTGGAACCCTGAAGATGAAGTTCTTCANGAAGAGCTTGAGACCTATCGNGGTTCTTATGAAAAGCAGATAAAACACAGAGCAAAAATGACTTCTGGTGGAGATGGNTTTGGCGAAGCGATCATTGGATTATCTTTTCTGACAGACCTGTTTTCTAGGTCATTTGGTATGATGTTAATAGGAATGGCTTGTTTCTCATTGGGTGTCTTCAGTAATACACTTTCAAAACAATTGTATAAAAAATTAATGATATATGGTTTTGGTATTGGGTTTCCATTATCAGCTATTGGATTATTTCTTGCTTACTCTTTTGATTGGGATTGGAAATACATACAATTTTTAGGAAGATCGCCAAATCATATAGCTACTCCTTTTATTGCTTTCGGTTATATAGGTTTTATTATGCTTTGGATTCAAAGGGGTAGTTTCAAAAGATTTCAACAGAAATTAAGATCTATTGGCAAGACTGCTTTAACTGCTTACCTTGTTCAAACCCTCATCGCTACAATTATTTTTTATGGCTTCGGATTTGGTTTGTTTGGTTATGTCAATAGATTAGTTCAATTGTTAATAATGTTTTTGATCTGGATTCTTTTATTATCACTGTGTCCAATGTGGTTAAGTAAATATCATTATGGACCGGCAGAGTGGATATGGAGAATGCTGACACAAATGAAATTGGTTCCTTTAAAAAAGCAAAATAAATAAAAGGTAAAGCTCCACTATCGTGAAGTTTATATAGGCTAAGTATATTATGGATAATTATGATTTAATGAGTCGTGAAATAAAGAATGATCTTAAAAAACAACTTATCGAAAGTGCTACATCCATCGGCGGTAAAAACCATTTTCTATCTTTAATTGAAGCTGTTAGGATGGCTCGACCTAATCCCTTAATGTCTAAAGATGCATCCTTCAGCTTTGATAAAGGTCTGATAAAATGGGAAAAGGTCATTTACAAAGAAAAAGTTAACTTGCTGATGTCGCTGGTTAGTGATAACAATCAAAACCTCATGCCTGAGTTAGGTAGTCGTAATTACAAGACAATTAAAAACCTTGTGAGAACGATTGGACCAATAAAATTTAAAGTTAGACCAAAAAATATTAAAAATGGAAAAGGGTTCGCATTCAATTGTATTGAAATAATAGACCAAGANACTTGTAACCTAAATTTTATGTTTGAAGTAGTNTTTCTACTACAAATACAATTGATAAAAAAAATATATACNGGCTCAAATGAAAGTGCCAGAGCCAGNANTAAGGATGGGTAAANTCAACTCAGCATCTTNTTTCCGTGTNAAGAATATATTGTTAATATATTTTCCTCAAGGTCAGTCATGTATTCTTTAAGGGTTCCAGATGCAGGGCTTGCTATNGCTGTTCCATTCGTATTGAATCTTCCACCGTGACCAGAAGTGCAAACTGATACACCATCATTAAAAGGTCTTAGATCCCATCCTGAGTGTGTACAATTATTTCTNAATGCTTTTATCAAATTNCCCTTCCTCAATAANAGNANACCTTGAGAATCAATAACATTGCCATCTGTTGTAATGGAACCACCTTCATTAAGTAAAGTTGTAAAACCTTCAGAACTAAGATNTATTATCAATTCTTCACTATCTTGTTCAACAGAAGGTGAGGTCGCAACATTATTTGTACAGCTCTGAATCAACGANAGACCTGTACCTGCAGCGCACGCACANAATAATTTTGTTGAAGTNTCTAAAAAATCTCTTCTTTTCATNTTTCTTCCAATCTAGTTATTTGAAAAAANATCTNAATTNNTATGGTACAATTTATTCTACTAAAGGCTGATACGAAACATACATTAGATATTTTGTGAATATTGATATGTTTAATCTATTTGCAAACATACGGTCTTTCATAATACTTTATGAGCGTTATGAGCGAATTATCTAAAAATAAGGAAGTGCAATGAGACATATCTATTTCATAGTTTTCACACTGTCAATATCCCTGCAAGTGTTACATGCGGGTTGCGGTGGTTGTGGCCCATCNAAGGCAGCCTCTAACCAGAAAGTTGGGCTTATCGAAAGTATTCCAAANAATAANTANCTTGCAGGTAATGTATTNATTTCTTGCGGAATGTGCAATTTTATGGCGGACGATAATGACTGCAGTCTTGCAATAAAAATTGGTAGAAATATTCTTTCCGTTAAGGATGTTGGAATCGATGAGCATGGGGACTCGCATGCCAGAGATGGCTACTGCCATGTCATAAAAAAAGTATATGTAGAGGGTAAAGTTAATAATATGACCTTTGTTCCTGAGAAAATAGAATTACCTTCAATTTAGTGTTTTTTTACTTTGTGTCATGTGTAATAAAAGACTCGCANATACTGTTTGTTGCGAGTCTTTTTTTTTGAGTATCAATCCTTTCTAAGCCGTGAATTAAATAATTGGATGATATTAATATATTTTGGTTTAGAAGAGACCTGAGAATTGAGGACAATTGTGCCCTGAGTGACTTGGTTCGNTTGGGTTCTTACAGTGCGATTTACATTCATGATACCTCACTAATAGCGGGNAATGACTTNAGTCGTATGCATTTGGATTTTATAAATGATTCATTAAAAGANTTGTCTAANGATTTTCGNTCNCAAGATGGTCATTTAAATATTTTTACAGGTGCAGCAGTNGATATATTNAATGAATTAATAGGTGAATATAATATNTTAAATGTCTANTCCAATNAGGAGACAGGAAATGGGNTAACCCGAGCNAGAGATGAAAANCTNAANGNTNTNTTTATTAAAAATCGTGTGGANTGGTCTACCTATCAAAATAACGGGGTAATTGACGGTCTCAATAATAGGGATGGATGGTCTTCGAGTTGGAANAAAGAAATGNTGAAACCAATCATTGNTAAGCCTAGNATATCAGAGTCTAAAAAGCTCAATATAAAATTTTCTGGTTACAATCAAATTAATAATATAGTTGAGCATGTAGATTATGAAAAAAAGTACGTTGGAGGAGCTACCAAGGGATTAGCACAACTTGATGAATTTTTAAATCTAAATGGAAGGTTTTATTCAAAACATATTTCTAGTCCACTCACATCNGAGAATAGTTGCTCGAGATTGAGTCCTTACATAACCTATGGGAACCTATCCATAAGGCAAATAACACAAGCTACACGAACTCGACAAGAAAAGCTGAGGCAGAAGAGATCTAGAGATGGCTGGCTGGGTTCGCTGTCTGCATTTTCTTCTAGGCTTAGGTGGCACTGTCATTTCATTCAAAAATTAGAGATGCAACCCAACTTAGAATTCACCAATATGGTTTCTGCNTATGATGGTATGCGAGATGATTACAGCNNAAAATATTTTGAGGCTTGGAAAAGGGGTTGCACTGGTTACCCAATGGTAGATGCCTGCATGCGGTTTCTTAAAACAAACGGCTGGATAAATTTTAGAATGAGAGCAATGCTAGTTTCATTTGCATCCTATAATTTGTGGCTTGATTGGAGACCAACATCAAAATTTTTAAGCAAATACTTCATAGATTATGAGCCAGGTATACATTACAATCAATTTCAAATGCAGTCTGGAGTGACAGGGATCAATGCGATTCGNATATATAATCCCATTAAACAGCAAGGAGATCATGATCCAGATGGATTATTTGTTAAGAAATGGTGNCCAGAACTAAGTGTNGTTCCTAAAGAATATTTACAATTTCCTCATTTGATGTCAGAATCGTTTCAAAAGAAAATTGNCTGTATAATAGGTAAGTCATACCCAGAACCAATAGTAGATCTCAAGATATCATCGTTAAAAGCAAAAAAAATTATTTACAGTATTAGATCAAGTTCCGCTGCCAAGAAACAGTCTCAGCTAGCATACGAATTGCATGGTAGCAGAAGGAAATCAAGGCACAATAAAAATGATGAGAGAGTCTAAAATGATATTTGACACAATTATAGTTGGAGCAGGAATGTCAGGATCATACTTATCTTTTGTTCTCAAGAATACGACAAAAAATATTTTAATTATTGATAAGAGTCGTGGAGTAGGTGGTAGGATGTCTACCAAGCCTATTGGNGAAGATATTGTAGATTATGGTTGTCAATATATCAAACCTAAGACAGATGAATGTAGTGCGTTGATAAAATCACTTGAAGAACTCGGCTTAGTAAATCAGATAGAAATTAAGAAAGGGGAAAAGGTATATATATCACCATTTGGCATGAATAAGATTCCTCAGTATCTATCACGTGGTGTTTCTGTTGTTACCAATGAAAAAGTAGAGAAAATAAAGTATCAAAATAAATTATGGGAAATTGATACAGGGTCCATTTCTTTGATCTCAAAGACTCTGGTTTTGACCATGCCTATGCCGCAAGTTGAAGAGCTAATGGTCCGGTGCAATATTAAAATTGATCAACTTCCAAACGTAGAATATTCAAGTTTCTATACTTCAACATTCGTCAGCAACGTACATCATCTTGAAGAAATAATTGGTAGCGATGATACGTTTTCTTGGATATGCAACAATAAGAAAAAAGGCCTGCGGAATTTGAACAATGTATTCACGGTTAATACTTCCGAAATTATCACAAGGAGATTAGTTGAAAAAGAAGACCCTGAAAAAAANGATTTTATAGCTGGTAAGATCAATGANGC
Source organism: Fidelibacterota bacterium (assembly GCA_002698235.1). Taxonomy (GTDB): domain Bacteria; phylum Fidelibacterota; class Marinisomatia; order Marinisomatales; family UBA1611; genus NZWG01. Next base: position 7,130 of record NZWG01000079.1, read on the forward strand.
TGGATTTAACAGCATTGTAAAATTAAATATTCATTTTTGGAAATATGCATTTAGCTCAAATCAAAATAATATTGATTATATATTTAATAGTGACACTGGCTTAGGAATATGTGGTGACTCATTTTCAGTTGGTAGGGTTGATGGTGCTGTAANGTCCGCTGAACTTTTGTCTNGAGAATTGATTAGATTTCTTNGTAGTTAGATATCACTCTCTTAGTCTTTTNTAATAAAAATGTTTAAAACTGTAAAAAGAAAAATAGACGTTAACTCAAGTTGTGAAGAAGTTTGGAGTTTGATGACATCTNCTGGGAAACTTNAGAATTATCATCCATTTTGCAGAAGTAATGAAGTATTGAAATGGGATGCAGAAAACTCTGTTGACCTNATAAAATATTATAATGGTAAAATACTAAAAAGNAGTTTCTANGATTGGAATGATAAAAGTGNATATAGACTTACCATTAATGATATGAAAAAAGATATTGCGGATGTCAGATGGAAAATACTTACNTCTGATTNGGATACCACNAACCTATCTATTGAAATAAGAGTTCTTGATGGAGCATTAATGTCATATCCCAGAATTATCAATAGAATATTATTGACCNTTTACGTGTTACCGCTANTAGGTAGNTACTTAGAATCGGTTCTAAAAGGTTTTAAATATTTTATTGAGACGGGNTCATCTGTATCAAAAAATCAATTTGGNANTAATTCGTTATTCTCTAATAATTAATGANNNCCTACTTTAATAAAATNGATCAAGCTCAAGCNTNGCATATTAGAATGCAATCAAGAAAATCANATTGATGTTNCTCCTNTTNCATNTAACTGNTTCATCAATGATGGTTGGTGTTATTTGGGTGATACAACTTGTTCACTATCCTTCATTTCACTTTGTTGACAANCTTAGATATTCAAANTTTCAATCCTTTCACATGAGGAGCATTTCCTATGTGGTCATTCCTTTAATGTTAACTGAAGTGCTTACACTTATTTTATTGGTATATACTATGAATAGGATGGACATTGCACTTATCCTCTCAGCTATTATGTTGTTTGCTATTTGGGTCATTACTGCTGTTTTCTTTTCGGGTGCNCATCAAAAACTAACGCTAGGATACGATAAGTCTGTAGTAGATGGTCTAATAAAAATNAATTGGTNAAGAACATTATTGTGGACTCTTAGATTNATATTGGTGGCTNCGTGTNTATAATTNCGGNANGNAATCAATGAGCAAACCATCAGACTCATTTAGCTTCANTCGAACCGGNATNGNTACACCNAATCGTACGGTTTTAGCAGCAATGACAAACAAACAAAGTCATGANNATGGNGTNCTNTCTGATANTGAGATCAATTGGCTNGTTAGAAGAGCAAAGGGAGGTTTTGGAATGATTACAACTGCTGCAACTCATGTATCTANAGATGGGCAGGCTTGGGATGGTGAATTTGGTGTATTTGATGATAAACATNTGGATAAANTGACCCAATTGGCAANNCTTNCNCATAATTANAANTCTCTAATTTTTGCNCAATTATTTCACGGAGGTAGCCAAGCATCCCAGAGACTTACTGGATTAGTTCCTATATCATCGAGNAGNATAAANTCCAAAGGNGCCGATAGCGGNTTTGCCAGAGAAGCATCAGGCAAAGATATTGAGAGAGTAATNTATGATTTNACATCTGCTGCTGTTCGCTGCTCAAATGCTGGGTTTGATGGAGTTGAATTNCATGGAGCACATGGATATCTNATATCACAATTCTTAGGGANCAAGACAAACACTCGTTCAGATAAATGGGGTGGAACCTTGGAAAAGAGATCACGCTTTCTGGTAGAGATATTTAACTCTATAAGGAATAATGTCCCTGACTCCTTTATGATAGGCGTTAGGATATCNCCTGAATTAAAAGGTGCNGGAATAGGCTTGGATGATTCCTTAAAGCTTGGACAAAGCTTAAGCGACCTTGGAATAGACTATTTACATATTTCATGTTGGGATGCATTTAAAAGGTCACAGACCTATCCTGAGGATGCAAGAACGCTAACGGAATGGTTTTCAGCGTATAAGGATAAGCTTGCTCCGATTATAAGTACTGGTAAGGTTTGGTCTACGAAAGATGCACAGGCATTATTAAATCAAGGTGCGGATCTTATTGGTGTNGCAAGAGCAGGGATAGGGCATCCTGATTGGCCTAANGGNATGCATGANCTGAACTATGACCCTCAAGTNCCTCCGTTTACTACTGCTCAGTTAAAGAAAGCTCAGTTGAGCGTTAAATTCATTGACTANATGAGAAACTGGGAGGGNTTTGTTGCAGACTAAATTTGAAGTAGTAATCATATACATACTTCTATCCATCAATGCATTTGGTCAAAATTTTACTATGGTTTCTGGTAGCATNGANCAATCAAGTCTCAGTGATTCATTGTTTTCAAGAAATTGTCCTGATTATGTTGATTCATGTATCTATGTATGCGATAATGGNTCAATGAATCCNTGTCATCCTGNAGAACTNTATTCAATAGCAGTAGATACTNTGGATGNCGGTGAAAGCTCTGANGGNAGTCGCTATAGAATATATTTTCCATGGACTTATGANGGAATGACAGCAAATAAGTTCACAGTGACNGCCTCTTGGCCATGTNTAAGCCCTACTGCAGTNTATGCCAGCGGTAACTATGCTTACTGGGATATTTATGGTAATAGTGACTGTCCTGGCACTGTTCAAGGTTCATTNTGGTATGGCGATGANTGTCAAGATGATGATGGNAATATNGGTTCAGAAGATTGTCAGGAGTTAGTCGGCAGGTTTTGTTTTGTTNCTGGTGANACACTTAGTTGGTCTGAAAATGCAGACCAAAGTATAAGCACTGACATCTGCGATGGNTGTTGGATGTCAGCTCCCGCCTGGAGNTATTATGATTCCATGNTGTATGCAGACCCGCTGCTTTCACCGGGAACCTGTGAAACATTTGACCACTGCCANCATAGNAGCACAGAGGAAACGCCATGCGGGGTAGGTTATATGGATGGAGTAGATACATCTNCAATATCAATAGANCANACTANTGGNATNCNAAGTGATTTTATGATGCTGAATTATCCGAATCCATTCAATCCTTCAACCAAAATAAGCTATAAGTTAAATTATAATTCATATATAAATATAAGTATATNTGATTTTANAGGCAGNCATATAATAACCTTGTTTAATGGAAATCAATCTNNTGGAACGCATATTNTAAAATGGGATGGTAGAAATAATAATGGAAAACAGGTTTCTGCAGGGATGTATATATATTCTTTGAAGAGCAACAACCATGTCCAGAGTAATAAAATGATCTTATTAAGATAATGGTCATTTGAGTCCTAATAAGGTTAAATTTTATTTCAATTAAAAAGAGTAAAAATGTCTATAAAAATTTTAGCACAACTTTCACATTTCATTACTATGATGTTCGGAATTGCTTTAGGTATGACCATTTGTTTGTTGTACCAATATACAACCAAGATCTTCATNTTCGACCTTTCACCTATNATCCTTTTAATAGTTTTGATAAGTGGTTTGTTAAGAGCATATACTATGATCTTGTGGAAAAAGAATAATTACGATACAAAATTTTTTAATGATCAATAAAGTCTATAATTTTATACTAGTCAATTAACTAAAAACCAAAAGGGTTTAACATGCACTACAGAATAACAAAAGTATATCACGANGCAGATAAACGAGAAGCACTCACAGAGGTATTAAATAAAAAAAAGAAAATTCTACAGGGTTTTGAAGGTCTAAAAAGCGTAAGGATGGTTGCAGTTAGTGACACCGCTACCATAGCTGTTTCTGAGTATGAGACAGAAGATCAATTAAAAGCAGTTGAGCCAAGATTTCAAGAGGTAATGGTCGATCTTATGTCNCTAATGACCCANCCTCCAGAGGTGCATAATGGTGATGTNTTNTGGGCGCATGAAAATTAATCTGCNTTAAANTTTCAATGAGAGACCCCACTTTTGTGGGGTTTTTTATTGGNCNATAGTCTTTTAGATAGTAATAAATAGAATTGAGATAATATGAAAAACTTGATCATACTAGCATGTTGTTTACTTCTAATGAATTGTAAGAAAGCTTCCTCAGAAGATTTTATGGTAGAATATCAAAAGGAGATCTGTGATAAGTATTCTCTTTTTGCAAAGAATAAGGATTTAGAAGGTCACTTACGCCTTTACACGGATGATGCCATGGTCAATAACAGTTCTATTGATCCAATTAGATAAAACAAATATAGAAATATTGGCATTTCGAGGAATAATTAGTATTTTATGGCACCATTACGAAGGTGTTTACACGCCTACCAACCGATTTTAGTGAAATCAAAAACACGGTGGTCAAGGTCTTTAGACCTTAATGAGCCTAGGAAAATAGGAAAGATGAAGCCGCCTGAAATAGCGGCTTTTTTTATTTTCAGTACCTTTATGGAACTTCTTTAAGTAATATGCATTTGATATTATATCCCAAGATAATATAGCAGAGGGGAGAGTCACTCTCCATTGTATAGAGCTGGTTCTTAGAGCCATCTTCTCTCTGCTATTCTTTCTTTTACCTTCTAATTTTTAGAATAGTTCTTTTTTTTGTTTCTTATATAGACCTTAGATTAAGGAATGATAAAACACATCCATAAATCACTTCGTAAGATAATCCCTTTCATTTTAATTCTATCTGTTCTTTTTGGTATTGATGAGGTCATTAATTTTAGACACCTTACAGTCGAAGACAACGGTCTTTCGGAGAGCACAGTTCACGATGTGTTTCAAGATTCACGTGGTTATATGTGGATCAGCACGGATAATGGCTTAAATAAATATGACGGCTATTCAATGGAATCCTATCAATACATGCATTTTGATTCGCTATCTATTTCTAAAGGTGCACCACGATATATTTTTGAAGACAACTCAGGAAAAATATGGATTGCTACCAGTGCTGGTCTTTTAAATCAATTGGACATTGAGACTGGAGTTTTTAAAAGGATAAATCCCAATCTAATTCCAAATCTGAGACTAAATAACAATTCTCTTAAAGTGAAACAATTACCAGATGGTCGTTTTATATGTCCAATGAGTGGGTATTTGGTTTTAATGGATGAAAATGGAAAAAATCTCCAAAATATTAAAATGGTGCAAGACTCAACTCTTAAAAAAAGTTTTTATGATAAGCTAACCGTTATTGCAAATATTGAAAATTCTATAGCTCGCATCGCAAACCCTGGCGATGATGTTAACATAACCGAAGAACTTTTAATTAATTCTTCGGATAGTATATATGTGGTATTAATGGGAGAATATCAACTTTCTGATAATAATGGAAGATTTGACTATGGTTGGATCGAGGATGAGTTGGGTAAAAAGGTCTGGTCGCCTTGGGATCTGGATACTTTGAAAGCAGATTACGCCGGTGGTGCGAGCAGTAATAGATTGACCGTAGAAAAAATTAAACTAGAACCAGGTCAATATAATTTAAGGTTTATTTCTGATGGCGCTCATTCTTCTGATNAGTGGAGNATGGCCATTCCAGACCATGAGGATNTTTGGGGTATTGGNGTTTATAAGGATAAGCCTAAAATAGANTTAGTAAGAGAAAAAGAAATCAATAGAAGTGATTATAAATGGAATGCTAGAGATTTTGAAGTAAATAAAGATGGAACTATTTGGATGTCTAACCAATCAGGTATGGTGCACTACAGTATTGAGGATGGAGTAATAGATAGATATAAGACAAAATATAAAAATGGTCTTGGTATTATAATATCTGACCCCTACGATNATAATTATCTCTGGAGTTTAGGTAATGATGATAAGCCAGGACTTTGTCGATTTAATAGATCAACAGGTATGTTTAAGTATTACGATATCGATCCAGATAAATCAGATGATTTTGTATTTGAACCGAATGGTTTAGAATTTATGAATGAAGATGAAATTTGGCTTAGGTCCAACAATGCCGGTCTATTGAGATTTAATCATCAATCTGGATCTGTATCAAGATTAAAACAGGACAGAGACAATGGAAATGCGCTAAGAGATAATAGAATCAATTTTCTCTACAGAGACAGAGCTGGTGCAATGTGGGTCAGTACCTCAACAATGGGCATAAGTATATACGACCCATTTTACCAAAAATTTGGATTGATTCCGTATAAACAAGGATTGATCAAGAATTCTTTTCCAAANCCAAATATTAGTAACATGGGNCAACATATTGAAGGTTCGATAATTTTTCANAGTGGTGGTGATTANTTTTTATTCGATCCAATTAAAAAAGAATTGAANAAAAATAATTTTGGCTTCCCTGAAAATTATCTAATGGGTGATTTTACAACCTCAGGTTCAATAGCACATTTTACAAGTTGGGACAGAGATAAAAANATCAGAGTTTTGACTAAATATGATTTGCAAAATGCTAAGNTANTAGATCAATGGTTTCAGNACANNAAAGAGGNCATGTGGCGNACNTCATTATGGGGATGGCCTGTTGAAGAGGTNCTCTTTGANAGTAGAGAAACNTTTTGGATAGGATATGTTCAGGCAAATGCAATTNGTGCTAAAATGAAAGATTCTGATNTNTTCATTANCANGCGTACTGATTTATCTATTTTTAGTGGAAAGGAGCTAGAGTCAGCAAAATTTATTCAGAAAGTCATCAAAACGCTACAAGGTGATATACCAAAGACATTATTCGAAGATCGAGAAGGTCTATTGTGGTTCAGCTCNGGTAANGGAAAATTATATAAAATAGATNTTGAAANTAGAAANATAGATAAGTTTTTTCACAACTCACAAGACTCTACATCCATTCCAAGNGGNATGATAATATCCATATCNGAAGATAATCGAGATAATCTATGGATAGGTACATGGCCAACAGGCATGGCTANNTTCAATAAAAAAACTGGAAAGTCAAAAAGATTTTACGAAAAAGAAAGAGGATTAATCGATAATACCGTGAATGCAATTNTACCAGATGATGATGGATATCTATGGATATCAACCAAAAATGGAATATGTAGGTTTAATCCCGTCACAGAAAACTTTTTGGATTATTATTATGCTGAGGATGGCTTGCAGAGCAATGAATTTTTATTTGACGCAGCAATAAANGGAAAGGATGGTTCTATTTATTTTGGTGGTAGCAATGGAGTTAGTTATGTAGAACCTGAAAAAATTTATAAAAATCCAAATCCTCCAATGATNGACATATCCTCTGTTTACAAGGATGGTGAAAAAGTAATATTTGGATCAGATGTCNATGGGTCTAAAAAGTTGAATGTTACTTACCGTNATAGAGGGATAGCATTTGATTTTAACGGACTAAATTATACCAGGACAATGAAAAATCAATACAAATACCGAATGGTAGGGTATGATATCGATTGGATCAACGCAGGTGGGAGAAGATTCACAAGCTATACTAATCTTCCTCCAGGTGAATATATNTTTCAGGTCACAGGGTCTAATAATGACGGGTTATGGAATGAAACCCCTGCAGAGATTCAAGTAAATGTATTTCCCCCTCCCTGGGCTACATGGTGGGCCTANACAATATATTTAGTCCTTATTGCTAGTGGCATATACTCTTATTTGCAATATGTTAAGGATAGAGATAAGCGTGAAAATGAAGAATTAAGAAAAACAGAAGAACTTGAGCTGGCTAGACAATTCCAGCTTGATCTATTACCCTCGAATATACCCAAACTTCCAAAATATGATATAGCTGCTAAGATCGATACTGCAACTGAGGTGGGAGGCGATTATTATGATTTCTTTGAGCAGCCAGATGGAAGTATATACTTAGTCACTGGTGATGCAACGGGACATGGAATGACAGCAGGAATGATGGTCTCAATTACCAAGGCAGGTCTACATGGNATATCNCAGCCTGATACTAAAGACATCATGAATCAGTTGAANACTGTTATAAAAAATATTGACCTTGGGCAGAACAGAATGGCATTGAATATAGGTCATTTAAAAAATGGCTCTGTTGAATTTTCCTCAGCGGGTATGCCACCATTATATATGTACAATNCTAAGGAGAAGAAGCTCAAAGAAGTTTTGCAGGTNGGTCTGCCCCTAGGTTCTTTGAAATCAGAAGATTATATATCAGATGTTTATGAGTTTAATAGTGGAGATGTGATGATCTTTTTATCGGACGGTCTCCCAGAAGCAACTAATACAAATGATGAGATGCTTGGATATGAGGCTGTCTATGATTGTATGCTTGAGAATATTGATCAAGAACCCCAAGACCTCCTTGATACTTTATCTAAACTTGGTAGTGATTGGATAAAAGGTACCGAACTGGATGATGATATAACACTACTTGTTGTTAAAAAGAGATAGATAACATCTTACTTTTGACAAAGTTTCATTAAATGATAAAAAAACACTTCCTTGAAATTTTAAGATGGGGTCTTCGGCTTCATGGTGTAGGACATTTGATCGAAGTTTTCTCTGCCATAGCTGAGGGTGCATACATCACCGCATCCATAGCATTAGTATTCATAGTTATAGAAATCTTAGCAAGTTTTTATATACCAAAAGAGCATGTTCATTTAAAGCCAATAAAATCCGATTTACATGATAAGTGCGATGAAGTATGAGACTGCATCATAAGAAATCTTCATAATTAGAATGTTTAGAACCCTTTCAATCTTTTCTGCTCAAGCGATTCTTATAGCTAATTTTTCAGATAGCGGTCCATATGAAGTGACTACAATTTCAAGTGACATTAGTGTAACCAATGGTCAAACCTTAGATTATACTATTTTCATGCCTGAAGATTCTCAGTCATCAGTACATGTACTACTAGTTCACTCATTTACAAGAAACATGAGCGTTCTTTCTGATCTTGCTCAACACTATGCAAGTTGGGGTATCTCAGTTGTGACCATGGATCTTATTCATTCTTCTATTTTTGAAAACGATCCACTTCAAGATGTTATAGATTTGGGTCTTCTTTCTGCTCATATAAGTGAGGGTGAGCCCATAATATATGTTGGGCATTCAGCAGGAGCAATGAGGGCAATTGCCTCTGCTGTTTCTGATTCTAATGCAATCGCGATTCTAGGTTTAGATCTTACGGATGGCGCCTATGAGCAGACAGGGGGCGATTTTTTAGCATTATCAAATACACCTGAATTATCGATTCCCCTATGGGGTCTTTTAGCTGAGCCAAGTGACTGCAATGCATATGGGAATGGACTTGATGTATATTTTGAATCAGATCATGGCAATGCCATAAGTATTATTGAGGCTGATCATTGTGATTTTGAATTACCAACCAATTTTTTATGTACCTTTTTATGCCAAGGCAGTAATGATCTTTTTTCTGAAGACGAAATAAATGATGTGATCCTAAATCTTTCGACTTCATATTTATTGCATCATAGTGGTATACAAGATGATGCGATCTCCATGTGGATGCCAGGAAATGATTATTATGAAGGATTGATATCAGATGGCGCAATTGAACAATTAACTGAACTTGAGATCAGCCGTGAAATATTTTCCCCAGATAGATTTGCTCTTTATCCTAATTATCCCAACCCATTTAATCCAGTTACAAATATTCACTATAAAATTGAAAATAATTCATATGTGAAAGTCAATATAGCAAATGTCAAAGGAAAACATATAAGATACTTGATCGATGAATATCAATTTTCAGGAACTCATTCTGTCCTATGGAATGGAAGGGATGATAATGGAAATCCAGTACCCTCTGGAATTTATTTTTATACAATGACTGTAAATAAATATCGTAAAAGCAATAAGATGATCTTAATGAAGTAGTTTTACGGCCTAATGAGAATTATAAATTTATATTTTAATATTTTTATTCACTTCTTAATTATTTAGTACTTGGGTTTTTTGTTTGTAGTTTAATTAGTATGTTTTGAATCAGTAAAATCTTTCCAAATAGTTATAAAGGTATATAAATGAAAATTATCTGTAGGTCAGTCATTCTCTTTTTAATCATTATATTGGGAAAAGGTTGCGAGGATAATGATGTAGATAATAATGAGCAAGGTGGACAGCCATCTTTGCCGACAGGTACACCCATAATTGAAGGGAAGAAGGTATATATTTCAGGATTTTATCAGGATTCGAGTTTGACTCAAATGGTTGCTTGCTTTTGGGTAGATGGGGCCAGGGTTGATCTAGAATATGGTGCAGCTGAAGCTATAGCTGCTGACAATGGGGATATCTATGTTGCTGGACAATGGTTTGACTCAACTGGTTGGAATGGAGAAGCATGCTACTGGATAAATGGAACCAGATATGACTTGGAAGGAGGCGGTGACCCAGACACTGAAGTAACTGATATAGCAGTTGATAATGGTGATGTTTATATATCTGGAGTTATGTCCGATGGAAGCACATTTGGAACCAATGCATGCTATTGGAAAAATGGTGTCAGAACAGATCTAACGAATTCAAGTATGGATGCAATGGGCAATAGTATTGGAATAAATAATGGAGATATTTATGTAACTGGTTGGCGTATAAAAAACCACGCTTCTATTGCCTGCTATTGGAAAAATGGAAACCTTAATGATCTACACGATACTCATAGCTTTGGAGATGCCTATGATATTGCATTTAAGGGTAATGATGTTTACATAGCAGGAGAAATTGATCCACAAAACACTGATAATTGGAATGCATGTTATTGGAGGAATGGGAACAAAGTTAGCCTTCCAAGGAGCGGCTACGGTGCCACCGCATTTGGAATTTTTCTTGACGGTAACGATATATATTTAGGTGGTTATACCACTGGTAGCCTTTTTACCTATGATATTGGATGTAAATGGACCAATGGAAATTTACATCAATTAAGTAGCTCAGTTGCTGATACACATCAAACATGGCTCTACGATATAGCTGTAGCAGATGGTGTGAAAATAACGGTTGGCTTTTATTATCCTGTTATTCATGATTACAATGATCCTTTATATAATAATTCTCCGATTTTTCCTTGTTACTATCGAAATGGGCAAAGAGTAAATCTTGAGAATACTGATTGGCAGCTTGGAGAGGCTACAGGTGTTTTTATTGAATAGAAGGGTTATTTTATCCATACTTTTTTCCCTGGTGATTTCATTTCTAATGGCGAAAAGTTTTACGAGAGACCAATCGTTTCAATTTATCCATGGTAATACAGAACTAAACTCAAGCATTGATTCAATAATAACCTTTAATGGGACAATCTATAATATCTCAAACGAAGTAATTACATTGACCATTTTAAGAACGATTAATGATTTACCTCAAAGTTGGAATTCCTCAATATGCGTTGGGATGACCTGCTATAGTTTTTCTACAGACAGTATTGCTATTGAAATTTCTGCAGGTGACTCGATGGAATGTGGACTTTCTATCCAAATAAACGAGCGAGGTAGTGGGTCGATACAAATAAATCTCTATAATATTGATGATTTAAGTCAA